>NZ_JBQQBW010000007.1:0-122249 GCF_052245415.1 Streptomyces sp. 8N706
GATGAGGGCATCCGCGAGGACACCACCGCCGAGCGCCTCGCCTCCCTCAAGCCGGTCTTCCGCCAGGGCGGCAGCGTCACCGCCGGCAATGCCTCCCCGATGAACGACGGCGCCGCCGGTCTGCTGCTGGTCAGCGAGGAGGCGCTGGGCGAGCTGGAGCTGGAGCCGCTGGGCCGCTACGCCGCCGGCGCCAGTGCCGGGGTCCACCCCGACACCATGGGCATCGGCCCGGTCCCCGCCACCCGCAAGGCGCTTGCCCGGCTCGGCCGGGACATCGCCGGCATCGAGGAGGCCGAGTTCAATGAGGCCTTCGCCGCTCAGGCACTTGCCTGCATGGACCAGTTGGGCATCGATCCGGAGCTCGTCAACCCCACCGGCGGCGCCATCGCGCTCGGCCACCCCCTCGGCTGCTCCGGCGCCCGCATCCTCACCACCTTGCTGCACCGTATGCGCCGCACCGGCGCCCGCCGCGGGCTGGCCACCATGTGCGTCGGCGTCGGCCAAGGCAGCGCCGTGGTCGTCGACCGTGGCTGACACCCACTCACTGCAGAAGACATCACCGATGGGAGAACATTCGTGAGCAGGTTCACCGACAAGGTCGCTGTCGTCACCGGAGCCGCCCAGGGCATCGGCGCGGCCACCGCCCGGCGCCTGGCCGAGGAGGGCGCCGCCGTCGCCGTCGTCGACCTGACCGCCGAGCGGGGCGAGGCCGTCGCGGCGCAGATCCGGGAGAAGGGCGGCACCGCCCGTGCGTACGGATGCGACGTCGCCGACCTCGACGCCGTCGAGGTCGTCTTCGCGCGGATCGTCGAGGAGCTGGGCGGCCTGCACATCTTGGTCAACAACGCCGGCATCACCCGCGACAACCTCTTCTTCAAGATGCCGAAGGCCGACTGGGACACCGTCCTCACCGTCAACCTCACCAGCGCCTTCAACTGTGCCCAAGCCGCGCAGACCTACATGGTGAAGCAGCGGTACGGCAAGATCGTCTCACTCAGCAGTCGCTCCGCCCTGGGCAACCGCGGCCAGGCCAACTACGCCGCCGCCAAAGCCGGGATCCAGGGCCTCACCGCAACCCTCGCCATCGAGCTGGGCCCGTACGACATCAACGTCAACGCGGTCGCCCCCGGGTACATCGCCACTGCCATGACCGCCGCCACCGCCGAGCGGGTCGGCTCCGCACCCGAGGAGCACCAGCAGCTGGCCGCCGAGCGCACCCCGCTGCGCCGCGTCGGGCAGCCCGAGGAGATCGCCGCCGTGGTCGCGTTCCTCGCCGGCGACGACGCCTCGTACGTCAGTGGCCAGACCCTGTACGTCAACGGCGGAGCCCGCTGAAGACAGGCAGCAGAGCCGCCGCCGGCTACGGGGGGCGGATCCCTCGGCCCGTTTCGATGTCCATCACGTCATCACGTAAGGAAGCACCGTGAGCAACAGCCGTACTCTCGCTCCGTTCGACCCGATGGATCCGCTGGGCCTGGACTCCCAGCTCTCCGAGGACGAACGGGACGTCCGCGACACCGTCCGGAAGTTCTGTGCGGAACACGTGACCCCCTACGTCGCGGACTGGTTCGAGGCCGGTGATCTGCCGACCGCGCGGGAACTCGCCAAGGAGTTCGGCAAGCTCGGCGTGCTCGGCATGCACCTCGAGGGCTACGGGTGCGCCGGCGCCGGCGCCGTGCACTACGGTCTGGCCTGCCTGGAACTGGAAGCCGCCGACTCGGGCATTCGCTCGATGGTCTCCGTGCAGGGCTCACTGGCGATGTACGCGATCTGGGCGAACGGTTCCGAGGAGCAGAAACAGGAGTGGCTGCCGCGCATGGCCGCGGGCGAGGCCATCGGCTGCTTCGGTCTGACCGAGCCCGACTCGGGATCCGACCCGGGCTCGATGACGACCACGGCCCGGCGCGACGGCACGGACTGGGTCCTGAACGGCCGCAAGATGTGGATCACCAACGGCAGCATCGCCGACGTCGCCGTGGTGTGGGCGTCCACCGAGGACGGAGTCCGTGGTTTCGTCGTTCCGACCGACACGCCCGGATTCAGCGCCCCCAAGATCAAGCACAAGCTGTCCTTGCGGGCGTCGGTGACCAGCGAACTGGTGCTGGACGACGTCCGGTTGCCCGGCAGCGCGATGCTGCCCAAGGCTAAGGGGCTCTCCGGACCACTCGGCTGCCTGAGCGAGGCGCGGTACGGAATCATCTGGGGCGCCATAGGATCCGCCCGGTCCGCCTGGCAGGCCGCGCTCGAATACGCCCAGCAGCGCACCCAGTTCGGCAAGCCGATCGCAGGCTTCCAGCTCACCCAGGCCAAGCTCGTCGACATGGCGGTGGAACTGCACAAGGGCCTGCTGCTGTCCCTGCACCTCGGTCGTCAGAAGGACACGGTCGGCCTGCGCCCCGAACAGGTCAGCTTCGGCAAGCTCAACAACACACGCGAGGCGCTGGGGATCTGCCGGACCGCGCGCTCCATCCTCGGTGGCAACGGCATTTCGCTGGAGTACCCGGTGATCCGGCACATGGTGAACCTCGAAACGGTGCTGACCTATGAGGGCACGGCCGAGATCCACCAGCTGGTGCTCGGACAGGCGTTCACCGGGCACAACGCGTTCCGCGGATAGGAGACGTGGCCGGACCCGACGGCTCGGCCCCGCGCGTGCGAACGCGGGGCGGACGTCGAGCTCGCGGCGGTCGCGCCGGTTCGACCAGGCCGCACGGATAACCGCCAACCCGCCGACCGTACCGGCCACAGGCAGTCACACGCGGGCTGCACCGCCGGCTCGCGAACACGTCCGTACAGGACACCGCTCAATGAGGAGAGGATTCCGGATGACCGCAACCGTCTGCTTCGAAGACACGGAGATCGCCCCCGAGGAGCTTGATGCCCGGGCGCGCAAACTGGCGGGCGGCCTGGCGGCGCTGGGGCTGCGCGAGGGCGATGTGGTCGCGGTGCTCCTGCGCAACGATCCGGTCTACGTGGACATCATCCTCGCCTGCCGGATCGGCGGGTTCTCCTACTGCCCCCTCAACTGGCATTTCACGCCGTCCGAAATCGGCTACATCATCCAGGATTCCCGCGCCCGGGTGGTGGTCGGCCACGCAGATCTGCTCGACGCGGCACGCTCCGCGCTGCCCCACGGCGTCACCACGCTCGCCGTCGCGGGCGATGCCGGCGTCGAAGCGGTCGAGTACGAGAACTGGCTGGTGGACCAGCCGGATTACAGCGGCCCGGTCGTCGCACCGCGCGGGCACATGGCCTACACCTCGGGCACGACGGGACGGCCCAAGGGCGTGGTCCGCGCTCCCATACCCCTGGGGGAGCTGGAGCTGTACCGGAGTCGGTCCCTCGAGGTGATGGAGGCCTGTTTCGGGGTGCGGGCCGGCTGCCGTGCCCTCATACCGGCTCCGCTTTACCACAGTGCGCCGAGCGGGTTCGTGCAGTGGACGAGCCAGATCGCCGACACCCTCGTCATCGCACCTCGCTTCGACGCCGAGCAGACGCTCGCCCTGATCGAGCGCCACCGCGTCGACACCCTGTACTGCGTCCCGACCATGTACGTCCGCCTGCTGAAACTGCCGCGCAGCGTGCGTGAGCGCTATGACCTGTCCTCGCTGCGGTTCGTCGGTTCCACGGGCGCGCCCTGTGCTCCGGAGGTGAAGAAGGCGCTGATCGACTGGCTCGGGCCGATCGTGTACGAGACCTACGCCTCCAGCGAGAGCGGCTGGATCACCGTCATCGACTCGAAGGAGGCACGTGAGCGTCCCGGCAGTGTCGGCCGTCCGGTCGGCGAGGCGCGGATCCGGGTCGTCTCCCCGGACGGCGTGGACTGTCCCCCCGGTGAGACCGGGATCATCTACGTGCGGCAGCCCGCGTACACCGACTTCACCTACCGGAATCAGCCCGAGGCGCGTGAGCGCGTCGCTCTGGACGACCTGATCACCCTCGGTGACATGGGCTATCTCGACGAGGACGGTTACCTCTACATCTGCGATCGCGCGGTGGACATGGTGATCTCCGGTGGAGTCAACATCTATCCGGTTGAGATCGAGAACGCGATCCTTGTGCAGCCCGGTGTGCTCGACTGCGCGGTGTTCGGTGTGCCTGACCCGGAATTCGGCGAGCGGCTGCACGCCCTGGTGCAACCGGAGCGCGACGCCGTGATCGAGCCGGGGGAGCTCGGCCAGGCCCTGCGCGCCACGCTCGCCGGATTCAAGGTGCCGCGGAACATCGAGATCGTCGACGACCTGCCGCGTGACGACAACGGCAAGATTGCCAAGCATCGCATCCGTGCGCAGTACGCGGAGCCGGGGAAGCGACAGGCCTGACGGTCGGAGTGGAAGTCCTCGGCGCAGCCAACGCTCGACGAAGAGGCCGTGCGTCGGCAGCATCGCCGCGGGCAGCAGCGCTGCCATGTGGCCGATCCAGCCTTACCGGCCTACGGACAGTGCGGTTTTCCGCAGGTCGAGTACTGCGGAGAACACCACCATGCCGGATGGCAATCCTCATAGCGCCGGTGATCTGCGGTTTCTAGCTTGGAGGGGCATCGGGGCGCCTGCCCCGGGCGATTGACCCGCGGCTAGGAGACCTACATGCACGTCACATCCTTGGCTCTGCCTGAGGAACCCGCGGACGGAATCGCGGGCTGGGCCGCCGATCTCGTCGACACTTTGGGCGGTCCGGGAGCCGGCTTGGCCATCGCGCTGGAGAACCTCTTTCCACCGCTGCCCAGCGAGGTGATTCTGCCGCTGACCGGGTTCGCCGCCGGACAGGGAGTACTCACGCCGGCCTCGGCGCTGTTCTGGACCACGCTCGGTTCCGTTGCGGGAGCCGTGGTCCTCTACTGGATCGGGATGCTTTTCGGCCGTGAACGCATGCACGCGATCTGGGCGAAGCTGCCGCTGGTCCAGATCTCCGATCTGGAGCGCACGGAGGAATGGTTTGCGAAGCACGGCACCAAGGCGGTCTTCCTCGGCCGCATGGTGCCGATCTTCCGCAGCCTCATATCCGTCCCCGCCGGGGTGGAGCGGATGCCCCTGCTCGTGTTCCTCATGCTGACCACGCTCGGCAGCCTGATCTGGAACTCGGTCCTGGTATTGGCCGGTTACTGGCTGGGCGACCAGTGGGCGGCGGTGGAGACCTACGTCGGGATCCTCTCCAAGGCCGTCCTGGCTCTGGTCGTCGTCGCCCTCGCGGCGTACGTGGCCGTACGGCTGCGCGGCCGGAACCGGGCCCAGCACCGCCGCACTTCATGACCCGCCACACGCACTCCCGCACGGGCCCGTCCCAGCGCAGTCTGGGCGATCTTGCTCCGGCTGTGCGGCCGCACTAGGCTCGGTCCCCGTGCAGGGGGACTCCGCAGGCATCAGCACCCATCACTTCGCGGGCCCGATGAGTCAGGACGACTCCGGAGAGGACGTCGTCGCGGCGGTCCGGACACCTTCCTGGCCGCGCAGGAGCCTCGGTGCGCTCCTCGGCTGTGCCACGGCCCTGTTCAGCTTCTCGTACTTCCTCCTTGTCGGCACTGCCCTCGGCTCTTTCCTGCTGTGGCCGCTCACCCGGCCCAGTGCCCTCAGCGTCCTCATGGCCGGAGCTCGCCGGCTGACAGCCCTGGAGCGGGCCCGTCGGTCCGTCTTCTTCGGCGACCGCTTTCCCGAGCGCTACAGGGCGTCCGACCAGAAGGTCCTGCGCTATCTGGCGGTCCGCAGTTACTCGGGGCTGCTGTGCGGAGTCGTGATCGGACTGCTGGGTTTCGGCGTCGTCCTGGCGGGGCTGCTGCTGAGGGGGATGGCTCAGGGGACGGTCCGCTGGGACGAGTTGCTGATGCAGGTGCTCCTCGGCGGCGTGCTGCTCTTCCTCGACGTTCAGGGGCTCCACTCGCTTGCCGCCCTGGACGCGCGGATCGCCCGCGAGTGTTTCGGCCCCTCCGAGGGGGAACTGCTGCAGCGCCGCATCGACGAACTGGCCGCCAGCCGGGCGGCGGTTGTGCAGGCGGTCGACGCGGAACGCCGGCGCATCGAGCGGGATCTCCACGACGGAGTTCAGCAGCGTCTGGTGGCGCTCGCCATGCTGCTCGGCCGTGCACGCAGGGGGCGTAGTCCCGAGCAAGCGGACGCCCTCCTGCGCCAGGCGCACCAGGAGTCGGGGGATGTCCTCACAGAACTGCGCGAAGTGGCCTGGCGGGTCTATCCCTCAGCGCTGGACAGCCTGGGGCTCGAGGAGGCGCTGGGCGGGGTGTCCGAGCGGTGCAGCATCCCCATCCGTACGGCGTTCGACGTCGGCGGGCCACTTACGCAGCCCGTGGAGACGGCCGCGTACTTCGTGGTGTCGGAGTCCGTGACCAACGCGGCCAAGCACTCCGGTGCCACGGCCATCTCCGTCCAGGTCGTGCTCCGCGGCAGGGTGCTGGCGGTACGGATCCAGGACAACGGCAGAGGCGGCGCGAATCCCACGGGCAGCGGGCTGCGCGGGTTGCGCAGCCGGGTGACCGCGCTCGACGGCACTCTGCACATCGACAGCCCCGTGGGGGGACCGACCACCATTACCGCGGAGCTTCCATGCGCGTGATGATCGCCGAGGACTCGACCCTGTTACGGGAAGGCCTGGTCCGGCTGCTGGTCGAAGAGGGGCACGAGGTCCTGGCTGCGTTCGGTGACGCGGTTTCCCTGCTGAAGGAGATGGAGTCGCGGCGACCGGACATCGTCGTCCTGGACATCCGGATGCCGCCGACGCACACCGACGAGGGGCTGCGTGCGGCGCTGGAGATCCGCGAACGGTGGCCGGAGATCGGGGTCCTGGTGCTGTCCCAGCACATCGAGCGCAATTATGCGGCCCAACTGCTTGCCTCCAACGCGGAACGGGTTGGATACCTCCTGAAGGACCGCGTCGCCCAGGTCGAGGAGTTTCTGGGCGCGTTGGAGCGCGTCCAGGCGGGCGGCGCTGCCATAGATCCCGAGGTGGTACGGCAACTGGTCATCCGCACCACGCACGGAGATCCGCTGGCCCGCCTCACTCCCCGCGAACGCAGTGTCCTCGAGACTCTGGCCCAGGGGCACACCAACATGGCCATCGCGGAGAAACTGCACATC
The DNA here is from genome assembly GCF_052245415.1 of Streptomyces sp. 8N706. NCBI lineage: Bacteria > Bacillati > Actinomycetota > Actinomycetes > Kitasatosporales > Streptomycetaceae > Streptomyces > Streptomyces sp. 8N706. Next base: position 7,083 of record NZ_JBQQBW010000007.1, read on the forward strand.
TCGCTGAGTGCGGTGGAGAAGAACCTCAACACCATCTTCGACAAGCTGGAGTTGGCACACACCACTGGTTACAGTCGACGGATCCTGGCGGTGCTGAGGTATCTGGAGTCGTAGCGGCACCGCGGAAAAAGATCTCAGCCTACGAAACAATCGATCGGCGGGCTCCCCCGACTCGTGAAGCGGCCATACGTCAGAGCCGTAGGCAGGGTTCGCTCCGGACGCCGCAGAGCGTCAAGGTATGGAGCTTGATCGCCCGCGCCGGGCGAGCTCCGTCGATCTCCGTCCACCCAGCGACGTCACATCCGGGTGTATCGCTCCATGTCCTCGTGGAATTCTCTGAGCATCTGATCGGTGAGGGTCGGCCTGATGTCCTGGATGGCGGCGAGGTAGTCGTCCGTGGTGGCGGGCTCCCCTTTGCGGTGGATCACCTCGCGTTCGAAGGCCGCCTGCGCTCCCTTGCGCGCGGCGAACTCGATGTCCGCGGGGGTGAACATCTCGGTGGCCTCCACCAGCCGCGAGATGGTGACCGTTTCGGCAGCCGACCCCAGATACCGCTTCCAGATCGCGGCCCGCGCCTCCGTATCCGGTGGCCCGATCGGGATGACGTAGTCGAACCGGCCCGGGCGCAGGAACGCCGGGTCCAGGGAGCGTACGGAATTGGTCGCACAGACCATGAGGTGCTCGTCGTGCTCGCGGAAGCCGGGGATCAGTTTGAGCAGCTCGTTGGTCACCATGTGCCCCGGGTCGGCGGCCCTCCCCGTCCGTACGCCGGCGATCTCCTCGACCTCGTCGATGAAGAGTACGACCGACTCCAGGGCGGTGATGTCGGCGTACACCTCCCGCAGCGCCGCGGCCAGCCCCGCCGGGCCGCCGGCCGCAGCCAGGCGGGAGGGGAACAGCTCCACGAATGGCCAATCCAGCCGGGACGCGACCGCCTTGACGAAGCTGGTCTTTCCGGTCCCCGGCGGTCCGAAGAGGATCACCGCCTTCGGCGGGACGACCCCGTAACGCTCGACCAGCTCCGGCTCCTTCAACGGCAGTACGATCCGCCGCTCGACGATCTGCTTCTCGCGTTCCATCCCGGCCATGGCGTTCCACAGCCCGCTTGGCAGCACCCTCCCGCCGAGCGTCTCGAGCAGACCCGCGTCGGCCGCCGGCAGATGCTCCACCTTCTCGAAATAGACCAGCCTCTCCCGCGACCGGTAACCGGAATTCCGCAGCGCCGCCGTTCCGGTGGCGGCCTCCGGCAGCAGCGCGCTGATGCGCCGTACCCCTGACGCCCGGAGGCGCCGCTCCAGCTCGGCGAGCAGATCACTGCCGATCCCCCGGTGCCGCCAGCGCGCCGCCAGCGCCACCAGCAGGACCCACGCCCGCTCGCCGTCCGTCTGCGCCACCGCCGTCCCCACGAGCTCGTCGCCGACCAGTGCCACCACGGCGGGCTGCCCCGTCCGGGCCGCGGCCATGACCTCCGAGATCGGAAAGACCGGAGCCGGCTCGTCGTCCGCCCGGCTCTGGTCCCATACCTGAACGGCCTGGTCCAGGTCATCGTCGTGAAAGTCCCGTATCCGCCAGACCGGCATCCGTCACCACCTCCTCGCAGCCACTGCCACGAGCCTGTGACGGAGCGCGCCGCCCCGCACGCTGGACGCGCGGTCGGGCGACGCGTGTCCCCGGAACCGGGGCGCCGCCGCAACCCCCCGGAGGCCAGGTGGGAAGCCCCTCTCACGCGGTACTCCTGCGGGATGGGGTCCCCCCCAGCCACTGCCGTGGGGATCCCCGCCCAGCGTTAGCGGGGGAGGGCGGGATGGGGGAAGAATCCTCCCCCACAGCTGCCGTCCATCGCGTCGTAAGGAGCGGGGGCGCGGATGCCGCCACTCCACGTCGCAGGGCCGGCACAGTTGCGGACGGCCGGGGTGGAGGAGAGAGCGGCCGTCCCGGCCTGGCACCTCAAGTACACGGACATGGCACCGGTCGCGCAGTTGCCGGTTCCGCGGCTCCGGGGGCCGGACGGGGTGGGTTCGTCGAGGGTGGTGCCCCTGGGGCCGGCCGCCAGGTGCGCTGTGAGCGCCTTGCCCGCCAGATCCGAAGGAGTGCCGGGTCAGGGTGAGGCCGGCTTGCCGGGAGCCTTCCGCGTCGAGGTCAGCACGCCGACCTTGTCGATGCGGTGCTCGGGGTTGCCCTTGTCGTCGCGCCAGAAGTTTCCGGCCGCGTCGTCCTCCGGAGTCGCACAGGTCGAGATCGTGATCATGGATTCCGTGGGACGTTCACCCGGGGAACCGGGGACCGCCGCCCGCTGCTCGGCGAGAGAGCTCTCGGAGCGGAAAGAGGTCTCCCTGGTCTTGGTGATCTTGTATGCGTAGATCGTGCCACCCGACGTGACGAGCACCGAGTCGCCCTGGTCGAGGGACGGGAGGTTGCGCAGGGGCCCACCAGCGGAGAGGCGGTGGGCTGTCACGAGGTAGTTGCCGACCTCACCGGGGCCGACACCGCCATGGTCCCCGTACGGGCTGGTGGCCACGCCGCGGTTCTGGATCCGGGTACCCGGCCAGTCGTCGGTCGTTCCCTCGTACGGGACGACGTGCAGGTCCTTGAGGCCGATCGACGGGATCGTCAGCGAGGCGGTCCGGGTCTGCGTACTGGTCTCACGCGGAGTCGGCTTCGTCGAGGTCGTCTGCGGGGCGGGCGAGGGGCTGTCCGGCGACGGAGTCGTGGGCGTCTCCGTGGGCACCGTTGCGGTGGACGCTGAGCCCCGGGTGGCCATTCTGTCGGCTGCATCTTCGCTGCCACCGGAGAAACAGCCGGCAAGCACGGCGATGAGCGTGCCGGCGAGTGCGATCAAGGCCGCGCGGGAAGGTGACATGGTATTTGCCAGTCGAAGCGGGGGCGTATCGGACCAGGGCGGTCGAAGGTGAGCGCCTCTGGTCGACAACAACAGGAACCGATCAGGTGTTCCTCCGCCCCGGGCGTGCGAACGCTGACGCGCGCATCCTCGGCCCGGACATCTGTCGACATGCAGACCCAGCAGCGTCCGAGAAGGATCGGCCGGCGCGTGGACCTTGTGATCGAGGACAGGAGCGGCTCAGCTGCCCAGGTACTCGTGCACCAGGCGCACGGCCGTGGCTCCCTCGCCCACCGCCGAGGCGACACGTTTGATCGAGCCGTTCCGTACGTCTCCCGCCGCGAATACGCCGGGCATGCTCGTCTCCAGCGGCATGGGGTCCCGGCCGAGTGGCCAGCGCGCGGGGGAGTCCTCGCGGATCTCGCGCCCTGTCACCAGGTAGCCCTGCCCATCGCGCGCCATGCCGTCCGGGAGCCACTGCGTGTGCGGTTCGCCGCCGATCATGATGAACAGTGCGGCTGCCGGAACCCGCTCGACGGTGTGCGCTTCCCGGTCCCCGAGCGTCAGGTGTTCCAGGTGCCCATCGCCGCCACCGTCGACGACCTCCGTCCGATGGCGGACGATGATGTTCGGCGTCGCCCCGACGGCACGCACCAGGTAGGCCGACACCGACTTCGCCAGGCTGTCGCCCCGCACCACCAAGGTGACCGTGCGAGCGTGCTTGGCCAGATGTACCGCGGCCTGACCGGCCGAGTTTCCGGCGCCGACGATGAAGACGTCCTGGTCCCGCATCGCCCGGCTCTCGCCCACGGCCGTGCCGTAGAAGACGCCGGAACCGACCAGGGCTTCCAGACCCGGCACGCCGAGTCGCCGCCAGTCGACGCCTGTGGCGATCAGCACCGCGCGTGCGCTGACCTCGGAGCCGTCCAGCATGTGCACCACTCGCCGGTCGCCGCGGCGTTGGAGCGAGACCGCTTGCTGGGCGAAGACGATGTGCGCGCCCATCAGCCACGCCTGTTCGCAGGTCTGCTCCATGAGGTCGCCGCCGGCAATGCCGTGGGGGAACCCTGGATAGTTCCTGATCATCGGGCTCGTCCCGGCCTGCCCACCCGAGATGGCCTGTTCGAGCAGCACGGTGTCCAGTCCTTCGGACGCCGCGTACACCGCCGCCGTCAGGCCGGCGGGCCCGGCACCGACGATGGCGACGTCGCAGAGGTCCATGTCGTTCGTGACGTTGACCCCGAGCGCGCGGGCGAGATCGGGCAGTGTCGGATCGATGAACGCCTGGCTGTCATGGCGGATCACCACCGGCAGGTGCGACGCGTCGATGCCGGCCTCCTTCAGCAGACGCCGGCCGGCCTCCTCCTCGGCCGGGTAGACCGCGAACGGCAGGTTGAAGCGTGCCATCACATCGCGCAGCTGCAGCACACGGCGGTCGCCCTTGGGGGCGACGACGCGGAACAGCTCGAATGTCGGCTCCTGATCCCTCGTCCACGACGACAGGAACTCGCTCACCGCGCGGAACAGCATCTCGACGTCCGGCCACGGTCGCACGATGTGGTAGTCGGCGCGGCCGAGTGCCATCGCCTGTACGGCCGGGCTGGTCGACGAGTAGTCGCGGTCCACGAGCAGCACACGCTTGGCGCGCGGATACAGCTCGTGTGCCCGTGTGAGGACGTCGACGGAGTCGTCGTCCACGAGCAGCAGTGCGACGGGTTCCTCGGCGCGCGCGAGTTCCTGCACCTCGATGAGCGCGGCTTCCGGTGAGCCCGCGCCCTTCACCGTGAATGCTCTGCCGAACCGTCGCGTGAGATCGGCGAGCAGCACGCGAAGCGAACCCGGGTCGTGATCCACCACGAAAATGACTGGCCACGCCACCTGTGCAAGCCTAATGGCGGTCGGCCCGTCATGCGCGGCGACGGCTCGCTCGCCGCGCCAGTGGCTCTCCGGCCTCGGAGCCGCTCCCTGGGATCGATCTTCGGCTGCCGCGTGGGAATGAGGGAATGACCATCAAGCCGGCGTCGCGTCCGGGAGCACGTTGGGACCACACGTACGCACGCAGTCACACATCCCCAGCCCCGACCGACCGTGCGCCTCACACCCGATGACCTGGGGGAATGCCCGCCGCACTGTGCTGGGGGCCAAGGGGACCGCAGCATGCAGGTCGAACCGCCTGTGCGCCCTTGCGGGTCTGTACCTGCCACATCGGACTCATGATCTGCGCTGCGACGCCGAAGGGGCAGGGTGACCGCGACCTCACTTTTCGGCCCGGGTCGTGAGCCGGTGGTGATGGAGCCCATGCCTCGCGGAGCCGCCCATCAGCCCTCCCGGATGAAGCCCTCCCGCACCAGCCAGTCCTTCGCCACCTCGTGCGGGTCCTCCCCCTCCACGTCCACCCGTGCGTTCAGCCGCTGGGCCTCCGCGGCCGTCAGCCGTCTGCTGACCGGGGCGAGGATCCCGGCGATGGCGGGGTACTTCTCCATCGCGGCGCTGTTCATCTCCGGTGCCGCGTTGTAGTTCGGGAAGAAGTGCCGGTCGTCCTCCAGCACCTTCAGCTTCAGCTGCGGAAGGCGGCCGTCGGTGGTGGCGGCCACCCCGAGGGTGCAGGCGGAGCCCTTGGCGACCTGGGTGTAGACGACGCCGTCGTCCATCTTCTGGTAGTTCCCGGGCGGGAGGGTGAAGCCGTACTTCTTCGCCACGCCCGGCAGGCCGTCCTCGCGTACCGCGAATTCGCTTCCCCCGCAGATCGTGGCCGCGCCCGGGTTCTCCTTCACCAGACGCGCCACGTCGGAGAGGGTGCGCAGACGGTACTTCTGTGCGTTCGCCTGGTTCGCGACCAGCGCGTAGGTGTTGTCGAGCGGGGCCGCGGGCAGCCAGGTGATGCCGTGGCGGCGGTCCTCGTCGCGTACGGCCTCCCACTGCTCGTACGGATCGACGATCGGCCGGGTGTGCCCGAGGTACGTGATCCAGGCCGTGCCCGTGTACTCGTACATCCCGTCCGCCGCACCGGACTTGACCGCCTCGCGGGCACCGATCGAGCCCTGGATGTTCGTCCGGTCCAGGACTTCCGCGCCGGCCGCCTTGAAGACCAGCCCCATGATCTGGCCCAGGATGATCTGCTCGGTGAACTCCTTGGAGGTGACGGTCAGCCGGGCGCCCGCCAGCGGCCGCCCCTTTCCGATCGACCCCGGCCGCACCGAGTCGGCCAGCGGGCTGCCGCTGGTCAGCCCGCAGCCGCTCAGACCCGCGGCGGCGAGCAGCAGCGCGCACGCGCCCGCGGCGGCGGCCCGTACCCGGGACAGGCGCATCAGTCCACCTCCAGGCCGCGCGGGCGCAGCAGTAACTCGACGAGCATCCCCAGCCAGTCCACGATCAGCGCCATGGCGACCGTCAGCATCGAGCCGAGGACCAGCACCGGCATGCGCTGGTTGGTGATGCCGGAGGAGATCAGGTCGCCGAGGCCGCCGCCACCGCCGAAGGTGGCCAGCGTCGCGGTGCCGACGTTCAGCACCAGCGCGGTTCGTACGCCCGCCAGGATCAGCGGTACGGCCAGCGGCAGTTCGACCCGGAACAGCACCAGGCGCGGCGGCATCCCGATGCCGCGCGCCGCCTCCACGAGCGCCGGGTCGATGGCCTTCAGCCCGGCGACGGTGTTGCTCAGCACCGCGAACGCCACGATGCCGATCAGTGCCGCCCGCCGGCCGATGCCGAGCCAGATCACCAGCAGCGCCAGCAGGCCCAGGGCCGGGGTCGCCTGGCCGACATTGGCCGCCGCGACGAACGGCGGGGCGGCCCGGCGCAGGCTGCCGCGGGTCAGCGCCACGCCCAGCGGGATCGCGATGACGAGCACGAAGAACGTGGAGATCGCGACGAGTTCGGTCTGCTCGCGGAGCGTGGTGCGCACGATGCCGCCGGAGAGCGAGTTCCTGGCGATCGAGTCCAGCTCGGTGGTGTTGAGGTACAGAGCGGTGGCGCCGAGGGCGGCCGCGACGAAGGCCGGCACCGTCACCACCTTCTGCCAGGTGATACGGGGGGTGATACGGGGTGGGACCAGGTGGGGGGCGACGAGCCCGGTACCGGCCTCGTCCGGCCCCGGAGCCCGGTGACCGGCCTCGGGAGCGGCCCTGCCACCGGCCCCGCCGCCACCCCCGCCACTGACCTCGCTCCGGTTCACGCGGGCTCACCCCGGCCGGTCTGCCGAGCCTCCTCGGCCCGTCGCTCCTCCGGCGCTCCGTTCATCGCGTTCAGCAGTGTCGCCATGTCCACGACGCCGACGTACTCGCCGCCCTGCCCGGTGACCGCGACGGGGCCCCCGCCGTCGGCCAGCAGCGCCTCCAGCGCGTCCCCCAGCGTCGCTTCCACCCTGATCCGGCCCCGCACCGGGGCGCCCGCCGATAGCGGCAGGGGCTGGGTGGCAGGCTGCGCGCTCCGGGCGCGCGTCAGGTCCTCGCGCCGCAGCCAGGTGTGCGGGCGCCGGTCCCGGTCCAGCAGCAGCAGTTGCTCGGCGGAGGCGCAGGCGGAGGCGGCGCCCGCGCGGAGCAGCGCCAGGACGGTTTCCAGCGGGTCGTCGACGGTGGCGGTCGGGACGTCGGCGAGCTCCACCTCCCGTACGCGCTTGAGGTGCAGTCGCCTCACCCCGGCGCCCGCGCCCACGAATCCGGCGACGAAGTCGTCGGCCGGGCTGGTCAGGATGCCCTCCGGAGTGTCGAACTGGGCGATGTGCGACCGCTCGCGCAGCACCGCGATCCGGTCGCCGACCTTGATGGCCTCGTCGAAGTCGTGGGTGACGAAGACGATCGTCTTGCGCAACTCTTGCTGGAGCCGGATCAGCTGGTCCTGGAGGCGTTCGCGGGTGATGGGGTCGACGGCCCCGAAGGGCTCGTCCATCAGCAGCACGGGCGGGTCGGCGGCCAGCGCCCGCGCCACCCCGACCCGCTGCTGCTGGCCGCCGGAGAGCCGGCGCGGATAGCGGCCGCGGAACTCCCCGGGATCCAGCCCGACCAGATGGAGCATCTCCTCGACCCGGTCCCGCACCTTCGCCCGGGGCCAGCCGGCCATCTTCGGTACGAGCGCGATGTTCTCCGCGACGGTCATGTGCGGGAAGAGGCCGGTGGCCTGGATGGCGTAGCCGATGGTGCGGCGGAGCGCCACGGGGTCGATGCCGGTGACGTCCTCGCCGCCGATGGTGATCCGCCCCGAGGTCGGCTCGATCAGCCGGTTGATCATCTTGAGGGTGGTGCTCTTGCCACAGCCCGAGGGGCCCACGAGGACCACGGTCTCGCCCGCCGCGATGTCCAGGGTCACGTCTTCCACGGCCGGAGCGGGACTGTCCGGATAGCGCTTGGTGAGGTTGTCCAGTCGGATACTCGCGCCGGCGGTGGCCGGCCGGGCGGGCCCGGCAGGCTCCGGGGTTGCGGAAGCCCGGGTGGTAAGTCCGGCTGTTTCGGCGGTTTCGGCAGGTTCAGCCACGGATCCCCCGTGAGATGGTGAGCCGTCCGATCAGCACGTACCCGGCGTCGAACAGCAGGGCGAGGACGACGATTCCGAGCGTCCCGGACAGTACTTCGTTGAGCGCGTTCGCACTGCCCAGGCTGGAGATCCCGCGGAAGATCTGGTTGCCGAGCCCGGGCCCCGAGGCGAAGGCCGCAATCGCCGCGATACCCATCAGCATCTGGGTCGCCACCCGGACGCCGGTGAGGATCGGGGGCCAGGCGAGCGGCAGTTCGACCCGCAGCAGCCGGGCGAACCGCGACATCCCCATGCCCTTGGCGGTCTCGACGAGGGCCGGGTCGATCCCGCGTAACCCGACGACCGCGTTGCGGACCACGGGCAGCAGCCCGTAGAGCGTCAGCGCGATGACGGTCGGCGCGACGCCGAGGCCGACGACCGGGACGAGCAGGCCGATGAGGGCCAGGGAGGGGACGGTGAGGATGGTCGCGGTCGTGGTGATCGCGAGGTTTCCCGCCCACTCCGTGCGGTAGGTGAGGACGCCGATCAGGACCCCGAGCACCGTGGCGGCGACCATGCACTGGAAGACGGCGCTGGCGTGCTGGTAGGCGTCCACCAGCAGTTGCTGGTAGCGGGTGCCCAGGTACTCCCAGAAGCTCACTGCGCGGCCCCTCCCTCAGGGGCGGTCCTCCAGCGGTGAGCGCTCCCTACCGCGCCTGTCGCGTCGCCTGGCGCACTAGGGCGTGTTTCGAAAGTCCTTCCCCCAGACTCCGTCCGGGAGGTGCCCCCAGGCTCGCGACGCCTGGCACGCACGCTCGCTGCGTTGTCGGGCTCGTCCGAGTACGCCCAGTACGAGGACGACCCTCCGCCTTGCGATCGCACGCACCAGCCGCCGCGACCCCCGCCCTTCGGGCGGACGGCGCTACTTTCGAAACACGCCCTAGGGGAATGATCCGGAGCGGCACCGGATTCTCCATCCGATCGCCGTCGTGGCCCGCATGCTGCCATCGAAAACCCACCCCCCGGTCGATCACGTGCCGCGCGTCCGGATCCGAGCGTGCCACCAAACGGCACAGCATGTCACCAGGGGCCGTGGTGGTGCGGAGCTCCAGCACTTCCGGTACGCGCCCAAGTGTGCCCCTATGTCCCCGCCTTGGCCCTGCATGATCTCCCGCGTGGCGAACGTGGCCACCGGACGGCCCAGCGCCGTAGCGGTTTCTGACTGCTTGCGAGTGAACGCCGAAACTCCGCCCTCGCGCCGACCGTCACCAGGCGAGGGAGCCCATTAGGTTGGCACTCGTGCTGCTGAGCTGTGCGTTTGTGAACCTCAAACCGGGAGTCGGTAAGACGACCAGTGCTGTGTGGCTGGCCCACGCGCTTCACGAGTCGGGCTTCTCGCCGCTGCTGGTCGACGGTGATCCAGCCGCCTCCGCGCTGCGCTGGAGCGAATTGGCCGGTGGTTTTCCGTTTCCCGTAGTCGCCTTGCCGGTGGGGGACGTGCACCGTCGCGTGAACGACTTCCTCGGCGGACGGCAGGCCGTCGTCCTCGACGCGCCGCAGTTGGAGGATCATCCTCGTATCGCCCGCAGCATCATGAGGTACGCGAGCGAGTGGATCGTGCCGGTGACCCCCGCTCCTATCGAACTGGACCGGATGGCACCCATCCGTGGCGAGATGGGCGACGTGCAGTCCTTGCGCGCCGAGCCGGCCCGCATCGCCGTCCTGCTGAATCGCACGAATCGTCCCGACGCCACGCGCACCGGCCCGGATGCCGACGCTCGTGAGGCGCTCACCGAGTGGGGCTTCGTGGTGCTGGGCACCCAGATTGCGAGGCTCGACTTGTACGCCCAGTCGTTCGGCAGCGCGGTCCGGCCCAAAGGCTCGGCGTACATGGACCTTGCCCATGAACTCATCAAGCGTCAGGAAGAAGCATGAACCAGCGGAAGGACAGATACCGTGCGGCACTGGAGCGCGGACAGGACACCGTTGCCCGGTCTGCCAAGGTCGCCACGCTGCACAGCAGAGGCGTACGGGTGACCATCGAGGTGGACCCGGACCTGCAACGGGACCTGACGCGATGGGTGGGCCGACCGGTTTCCACGCTGGTGCTTGCCGGTACGACCGTCCTGCGTGCCCTGGCCGATACCGCCGCCAGTGCCCGGTCCGTCGGCGGCGGCCGACGTACCGCGCCGTAAGGACTTCGAGGACGACGCAGGACCGCGAGAAGCGAAGAGTGGCGTCGCCGCACATGCTCGTACCCGAGCTGGACCACGACCTCGTCCCCGTGGGGCGCGTCCCGCGGGACCACAGCGGAGATCCGACCGCGTGGGACGGGTGAACAGCCGGTTTCCTGGGGTCATGCCGACCGCGTTCAGCCGCGCGGCGCCATGGGACGGATCTCCGGGGGTGAGCGGCACGGTTCGCCCCGTGGCGTGGGGCAACTGTACGGGGGGCGCATCACCGACCCCGGACGGCTGGGTGCTCTACAAGGTTGCTGTGTCCTGCCCGGGCGTGCGGGCGAGGAGGTCCTGTCCCGCACCTCCTGGTGGGGGCCTGGCCGGCTGCATGGCCAGTCCGGCCCAGCAGGGCGCAAACGGCCGCCGCAGACCGCTGCGCGATGATCGGTGGCATGCAGCAACGAGGCCGAGCGACCAAGACGACCATGAGCCGGCTGACCGCCCTCATCCTGGCGGCAGCCGTCGCGAGCGGGTGCGGAACGGGCAGCGAAGACACCCGGGGTGCGCGGGGACACGAGGCGCCCGCGCCCACCCGGGAGGCTCTCCCAGAGCTGATTCCGCCCCCGCCTCCACCACGGAAGAAACCGCCCCTGCGCGCCCCGATAGTGAACGGAACGCGCCAAATGCCACGGATCGACCGGGTGCCCACCCCTGACCGGGTCGTCTTCCTCACCATCGACGACGGTGCGGCGAAGGACCCGGCCTTCGCGAAGCTGATGCGCACCCTGCGCGTGCCGTTCAGCATGTTCCTGACCGACTCCATGGCCGGGGACAACTACGGGTACTTCGCTCGAATGCATCAGCTGGGCAATAGGGTGCAGAACCACACCCTGACCCACAGACGGCTGGACAACCTCCCCTACGCCGCTCAACGCGCCGAGATCTGCGGCCAACAGAACCGCCTCCAGAAGGTCTTCGGGGAACGGCCAACGCTGTTCCGACCTCCGCGTGGCCACTACGATCCCACCACCCTGCGGGCGGCGGCAGACTGCGGCATCCGCGCCACAGTGCTCTGGCGCGCCAACATGCAGCCCAGGGGTTTGCGCTACGAGGGCACCGACCGCACGCTGCGCCCGGGCGACATCATCCTGTTCCACTTCTTCCCGAAGCAGCGTCTCCATGGCGCCGCACTGACCGACGTAACCGAGGACTTGCTACGGACGATCACCGAGCAGGGCTTCGCCGTCGCCCGGCTCGAGGACTACGTATGAGAATCTCGCCAGGTCGGCCAGCTCGATGCGTGACGACGCCTGGGACATCACGCGGGCGTTGCGCCGCTCGAACCGTGGAGCGGTCACGGACGGCGAGCGCGCCTCAGCCTTCGTACGGGTCGTGCGGGGCCGGGACCGGTCGGGCCCGGGTGACGTTGATGAACGGGATGACGCCGCCGTTGACGGGATCCTTGGTCCGTTTCTTGGTGTAGGTGCCGGTGACTTCGAGCCAGGTGTCGGGTTGCAGGATGGGGGGAATCCGTCCGGACAGACCGATCTTGACGGGTTGGGCGTCGGCAGCGCAGCAGTTGAGGACCATGCGGTTGAGGTACGGCGCGCCGTGGCGGTCGCGGCTGATGAAACCGGTGACTTCGATCCGCCGGTGGCTGAGGGATCGTCCGTGGTCATAGACCGCGCGGCCCGCGTAGTCGACGACGCTGAGCTGGAGGGGGTCGTCGGCGGGGAGGTCGGAGAAGCCCCAGGGTTGTTGCAGGGCCGTGCCCGTGCGCATGGCGCTGTAGGAGCCCAGTGCTGGTGGGGCGACCAGGATGAGGGCGAACAGGGGCAGGACGAGGAGCCAGGAGATGCGTGGTTCCCGGTGGGTGTGGCCGTGCCGGTCGTGGTGCTCACGCTCGGGCTGGTGGGCCTGGAGCGCTCGCGGCCGGCGCAGTTCGTACCAGACGGTGGCGATGGCGGCCGAGATCAGGACGAGCCCGGCCACGACCAGCAAGGGGCGCAACCCGGCCTTGACATAGCGCAGGGAGAGGTCGGTGAGGCCGGCGTGCGCCACCGCCCCGCCGACGAGGAACAGCACGACTGCTTGCGCCTGCCGGTTCACAGCAGGACCGCCCCGACCAGGGCCGACACGAGGACGGCGAGGGTGAAGGTGGCGGGGGCGAACCGCAGCGCGAACCCGCGGCCGAATGTGGCGGCCTGCATGGCGAACAGTTTCAGGTCGATCATCGGTCCGACGACGAGGAATGCCAGCCGGGCGGTGAGCGAGAACTGGGACAGGGACGCGGCCACGAAGGCGTCGGCCTCGGAGCAGATCGACAACACCAGCGCGAGGATCGCCAGGGCGAGGATCGACACCACAGGGTTACTGGCCGCGGTGTGCAGCCAGCTTGCCGGGACGACGGCTTTGAGGGTGGCCGCGGCCATCGCGCCGACGACGAGGAACCCGCCGGCGTGCATCACGTCGTGCCGTACGGATCCCCAGAACGCCGCCCCCTTGCTGAGGCCGTCGAGCGACGGATGGGCCGGTGGGCGCAGCCAGTCGGTGCGGCCCAGCCGCTGCCACAACCAGCCCATCGCGCACGCCACGAGCAGACTCGCCACGAACCGGGCGAGGACCATCTCCGGGTTGCGGGGAAACGCGACCGCGGTGGCGATCAGCACGATCGGGTTGATCGCCGGGGCGGACAGCAAGAACGCCAGAGCGGCCGCGGGGGTGACGCCCCGGCGCACAAGCGCCCCGGCCACCGGCACGGAGGCGCACTCGCAGCCCGGCAGCACCGCCCCGGCCATTCCGGCTACCGGCACCGCCAGGGCGGGCTGTCTCGGCAGCGCGCGGGCGAAGAACGAGGGTGGGACGAACACCGCGATGATCGCCGACAACAGCACGCCGAGGACGAGGAAGGGCAGGGCCTGGACGACCACGGCGACGAACACGGTCATCCAGTTCTCCGTCACCGGCGCGGACAACGCCCGGCGGATCGGCCCCTGCAGCGCAACCACCAGGAGCAGCAGCATGGTCAGGACGAGCGGTGAGTTGAACTGCCAACCCTGCGGCTCGTGCGCGTCGCTGTGGTCAGCCCGGGCCGGGGCTGCTTCGGTGGTGGTCACGGGTGAGGTACCTCCGGTAGGGAAGGGCTCGGGGTTCTCCCCTCCACCCCCAGTACGCCGGTTCAGGCGCAGCGTCTCATCGTGAGATCAACCTCGGTGTGCCGGTTGTTCTCATCGAGCGGTCGCATCGTGCCCTGCGCCGTCCTGGGACGTTCGGGAACGAGTTGAGCGTGGGCGTAACGCAAACTGCGTCGAAACCCCGGCGCATGACGCATACGGCTCCCTCGCCGCCTGGTGCGGAAGGCGCCGGAGAACCCGGCCCGCCGCTACCGAGGCCATCGCTGGATCGACAGCGGCGGCCACCGGCTTGATGGCCGACTGCTGCATCGGCCGAGATGGTCGTCGTCCCGGTCCAGCAGGGCTGACCCTGCCGGGTCCGTGGCCGGCCGGACGGGACGCGGGCGGCGGCTGATGTGTGGCGGAACGCCGCAGCACCGGCAATCGACCAGAGCAACGCGGTCCGCCCGGGCGGTCGTCGGAACCCGCCTACCTGGTTCCTGCCCTACTGCGCTGTGGGTCCGTGTGCCTTGCGATAGAGGGCGATCGCCGAGGCCGGAGGCCGGTACGGCAGGGTGCTGATCTTGCCGGTTTCCTTGGATACGACGACGCAGGTACCGCCGGGGTTCCCCCTGGGGCGAGGCCGCCCCGCCCGCTGATCCGCCGGCTGTTCCGGCTGCGGCGGGAGACCGGCGGTGATGAGGTAGCCGATGTCGAATTCCTGGATACTCAAGGGTGCCGGGGTGCCGTCCGGCCATACGGGAGCGAACCGCGTGCGGGCGATCTCCAGCGCCTCGTCGGCATTCGTCGGGACACGTTGGGCTTCGTCTTCGGGGTGAGAGTCCATGACCATGACTCCTTATACGCTGGTTCAGCTCAGAGGCCCGCGGCAGTCGGAACGGCTCTCATCTCATGTACAGCCGTGAGGCGTTGGAGTAGATGGACGACCCCGCGGGCTCCTCGCCTCCCTCACGGTGGGCCTGGGCAAGCGCGCCGAACACGCACTGGGGCAACAGGTCGGCCTCCACGCCGCTCCTGCAAGTCGTCGATGGGGGGAAGCCTGAAGGCACGCCCCGGTATGAGCCGTGGCGTGCTCAGTTGGCCACTAGCTCCGCGCTGATCAGCGTCATCGTGTGGTTGGCATCCGCGTGGGTGACCCCTCGTGGCGAGTGCAGGCGGCGCCCGAGCCGCGCACTGCGCGGAGCGACGCGAACCTCATCGTGAACGAATGCTATTCGATGGACTGGTGGCTGAGGGCAGGTGATGCGGTGGTTCCGGTGCTCATGATCTTGAGCCTTGTGGCTCCCTTACGTGCTGACCAGCACCTCGGCGTTTCGGGCTGCTCCTGTGCGTCTCTCCGGGCATGTCTGCAGGGACCTTCGCGGTCGTCGAAAGTGCGCCCGAACGCCGATGGCCGAGGAGTTGTACATCAATTGCTAGCAAACCTCGGATGATGCACGGAACGACCCAATTCTGGCAGTTAACCGTCGACAGCCGGTCCGCAAGGTCCATGTAGCCTCCCCTTGGGCGCGGTTGACCCGACGCTTCGAGTTGCGAAGGCTCTGTAGTCAAATATTGAACGAATGGGGAGTGCGCCAGCTTTATGGGGGGTCAATTCAAAGCGGACACGGATCAGTTTGCGGCGTTCCTCAAAACGCTCGAGGACTGTGTCCGGGATCTGGATGAGGCGCGATCGGCTCTGGGACATGTTCGGGCCGACCAGGTCGGGACGACACGACTGGATGAGGCGTGCGACGGCTTCCAGGAACGCTGGAAGTACGGTTCCGAGCAGACCAAGAACATGATCGACGCCATCAGTGAGGGCGTGAAGGAGAACAAGAAGAACTACGACGAGGTCGAAATGGCCTTGGAGAGGGCATTCAAGGAGATGGAGAAGCCTTCGGCGTCAGGTGGCGAGAACGGGGGGACGAATTAGTGGCTGCGAATCCCTATACCAACCTTGGCTGGAACCCCGTTCCTGGTATCCCCAGTGAGGTCGACGCCCTGCGGCGTAAGGTCACGTCCGCGGCGACGGCTCTCCGGAAGTGCCACAACCAGCTCCAGAAATTGATCGGGGAGAGTAGCTACTGGCAGGGCGACGCGGCAAGGGCGTTCCGAGAGGCGATCGACGGCGAACTGCCGACCTATATCAAAAACGCCGCGCGCTCCTTGGAGAAGGCGTCCGCCCAGCTGACGATCTGGGACGGCGACCTGACGTCCAACCGTGACCTGGCGCAGAAGTACGACACAGAGGCCGGTGAGCGCAAGGCCGCGGTCACCAAGGCCAAGGAGCAATGCGCTAAGGCCGAGCAGGACCCGGACCTGGGGCTCGCGGGCCAGCAGTTTTCCACCCAGGCGGAGGCCGACGCGGCTACCGCCAGGCTGCGGGCGGCCGAGCGGAGCCTGAACGAGGCGACGACGGCACTCGACAACGCCAACAGCCGGTACGACGAAGTCGTCCGCAAGGCCAGGGAACTCGAGACCACCCACTCGGAACAGGCCGAAACCGTGGCCAAGAACCTCGACGGCGCTACGGAGAAACTGGCACCTAAGGAGCCGGGCTGGCTCAGCCAGGCCGTCAATTCTATTTGGGACGGCATCAAGGCTGTCGGCAACTTCCTCTACCAGCACGTGGGCACGATCGGGGCGATCGCCGGACTGTTGGCTCTCTTCCCCACGCCACTGGCACCGCTCTTTGCGGGGATCGCACTTGCGGCAAGTGCGACATCCATGACCAAGAATCTCTCCGATCCAAATTTTAGAAGCGACTTGAGGGGCGGCGGAAGCGGCATGGATACTTTCTCCGCCTGGGCCTCCGTAGGCGGCGACTTTCTCGGTATGGTTCCGGGTGGGAAAGCCCTGAGTGCGGCCGGGAAAGAGCTTGCCGTTGGTCTTAGGATGGCTGACAGCTACGGCGTGGCTGTATCGAATGCCGAGAAGGCAGGCGGATTCGTCCGGGAGATCGTCCCCGCTTTCAGATCGGGCGCCGAGAGGAGCGTTGACGACGCGTGGCGGGCTGCCGAGGCCAGTGCAGGGGGCTCAGCCAAGCTGATGGGTAACATCACGGCCAACGGTCTCAATGTTGCCGCGAATACTGTCTCCTCTTTGGAGGCTGAGGGAGTGCTTCCCAAGGAAGCTGCCGCGCACAATGCTTCGGAGATTACCAAGGCAGGCGCCGGTCTGTATGGCCTCGCCGGTTTGCTGAAACTGGTGTGACACACATGATCGCAGTCCTGAAAGGTGGACCTCTGTGACCGACCTCCTGACCGAGAAGGCGAACGAGTCGGAACCAGCCTTCTGGTACGGGATTCCGTACGGCTACATGACGTTGGATCTCGATCCACCGCTCGAGCGCATCGAAGCCTTGGTCGAGGAAGTGCTCCGTTTTCCGGAAGGGTTGCGTGACCTCGGGGAGCAAGTGCTGCGCTTCTACACCGGTGTGATCACCTCCCTGAACGCCCAGAACGTCCAAGGGTGCGCTGTGGGTCTGCACCCGGACGAAGAGGGAGGCGTTTCCCTCTCCACTCTTACGGTTTCGACGGTCCCTGCCTCCGGGGTCAGCGCGAAGCTCGTCCTCGCTGCCATGGTGGGGACTGCTGCCGACAATCTTGATGAGGCGATGCGCCCATTGGAGTTGCCATGCGGTACAGGGTTCGTTGCTGAGAAGAAGCGCCGCACGGTCGCCCCGGGCAGACCGCCCGAGGGGAGCGACACCCCGCCAGAGGGGACGATTTGGCAGGGGACGGTCGCAGTGACTGGCTCCGGCACCCGCGACATCGTCGTGATCCAGTTGGTGACGTCGGCTGTCGACCTCGCCGATGACTATCGAAACGTGCTGCTCGGTGTCGCGCACACGCTGACGTTCACCGATCCCTCGGTTCTCGAAGCCGAAGGTGATCCGGCAGGCGCCGAGGCAAATGTCCCGGCTGACGCCAGTCGAAGCCCGTTTGGATGACGAGGATGGATGACGTGGAATCAGGAGGCGCGATGCCCGATAACCATCAGGTTGTGAATCCGCCCGATGCCGTAGATGTGCAGAAGGTGCTGAGGCATAACTACACAGTTCTGGCCAGGCTCCTGGCAATACGCATAGTTGTCATCGTGGCCTTGGTGATAATGCCGCAGGCACTCATGGCACTGGGCCTCCCGGATTCCTTCTTCACGGCCCTACCGACCGTCGGGGCGGTCTTCGTCTTCATCTTCACGGTCTACCGGGTCAGGTGCGGAGTTCGGCTCGTCCAGTGCGCCAAGGTACTGCGCACCTATCCCCTCGAATTCCGCCCGCGCGTGGAGAAGAGGAGTGAGGAATGGACCGAGTACGGCAATGTGTTCACGATCCGCCTCCCCGTCCGAGGTCAGCACGGGGCGCCGCTGATGTGGGCCCTCAATGCGGCCGGGCGCCGCAAGTGGCCCCAAGGTGCCGAGACAGACGTCTGGTTCGCGGGTGATCCGCCCTTCGGCGGGGTCATGGTGGTGCCGGAGAGCCAAGCGATGCTGTTCCTAAATCCCGCGGACTGGGATAAGGAAGCCCCGAAGCGCGACCAGGCCGACACCGAGCGTCTCGCAAGGGCAAAGCAGGCCGGCATCCTGGAGAGGAACTGGAGGAAGCCGATGATGTGGCGTGGCGGATAGCGTACTGCGTCAATCGACTCCGGGGGGCCGTCCTGGGAGCTTCCCGGCTCGTCATGGTGCCTTTGGCCCACAGGGGCCTTCGGTGATGCGAACATGGAGCAACTCCGGGCGATGGCGTCAACGTTTGTGCGTTGGTGGAGCGTTGGAGGTGCGCAACCGGCAGCGAAAGGATCGTCTTTCGAACTACTGGGGCGTTGGTGCGCTTGGTGCCCGTTGCTCCATGGTCATGAGGCCCTCGCCCCCCGGCAGCGCGATCACTCCCCCGAAGGTGGGGTTTCCGGCTGTCCACACGCCTTTCTCCATCGCCTTGTCCCAGCGGTACCACCGGAGCGGATTGCGCGCCGTGTATCCCTTGGACCAGTCACCTCGCAGGGTGATGAGCTGTATCGGGACGCCCCGTGAGTCCACCACTCCGGGCTGCTTGCGGGCTCCCTCCCCGAGCCTCCAGGGGCCGGACCGCAGGACCTTGCGCATACGGTTCAGACGGCGGAGCGATCCGATGTAGGAGTACAGCCCGGCAGGGACGACGATGCCGAAGAAGAGAGCGGGAACCACTCCTGCCCGGGCCGACCTGATCGGTTCGGCGTACAGGCTCGTCAGGACGGCGAGCGCAAGCGTGACCCCCACGAAGGCGACTAGCCCCGTCGCCACCCGCCTGCGGGCTCGGTGCCACGCTCGCCGCGTTCCCCGGTGGTCGAAGGCGTACGGGGTCGACGGCACGGGGGTGTCGGGAGCCATGAGTGCTCCTCCTGGTGTGGGTGCGCCAAGTCATGCGAACCGTACCCGAGTGCATAGGGGCCACGGCCGGGAGCGTGGTCCTAGTCCCGGGCGCTGTCATCAGATCAGTGAGTGCCGCCAGTTGGTGCTGGTGTTCGGCGGGCGCGCTCCAGCGTAGCCGAGCATGATGACGCCGGAGCGGGTCGGTGTCGCCGGAGAGGTGGAGCCGGGAGCGTTCGCCTCCCGCAATGGCACCGCCCCTCCCCGGCCGACGGCACCACTGGCGCCCGCGCCGGGGAGCCGGAGCGCGTCACGTCACGTGCCGGCCCTCGTGACACACCACAGATCACGCGAGGCCCCGCAGGTAACGCATCACCTGGGCCAAGCAGTGGTCGGGCGGCCGACTGCGCCATGAGAGCCCGCTGCTATCTGCCGCCAGAACCCGGCTTCCACTCCCCGAGGTAATCGATTTCGGGAATGAGCCTCACCCCGGTGCGGAGCAGGGTCTCTTCCAGGACGATGTCGATGGCCCGGGTGAATCCGGCGGCGCTTGCGCCTGCGTCGGCGACCAGGGTGTAGTGCAGCGAGGAGACACGTACGCCGTGAACGATCGGGGTGCTGAGTTCGAAACCGGCCTGGCGGATGAGCCAGCTTGCGCTGACCCGGGTCGAGCCGTCGGGGAAGTCACTGACCGGCGCGTTCTGCGCACGCAGGCGTTCGGCCTGGGCGGGGGAGACTTCGGGGCTGAGGAACACGCTGCCGACCGACCGACGGTCGGTGTCACAGCAGCCCAGCACCATGCCCTTGCCCTTGCGGACGACGAGCACCGAGCGGGCGGCCTCGGCCAGGGGGACCCGGCTGCCGACCGGCACGTCGAGTTCTGCGGCGACCGCACGGTGGGTGACCGGTGTGCTCAGCGGGGACCGGCGCAGGGCGAAGACCAGTTTCAGTACGGTCCAGCGGCGGGCTCCCTTGAAGACGCTGGTGCGGTGGCCCAGTCCACAGGCCGCCGCGTCCAGGGTGACGCTGCGCCCCAACGCCCAGTCCCAGGCCGTCACTTCGACCAGGGTGTCGGAGATTTCCTGGCCGTAGGCGCCGACGTTCTGGACCGGTGTGGCACCCGCCGTCCCGGGGATGCCCGCGAGCATCTCCATACCGCTCAGACCCTCATCGATGGTCATGTCGACCAGGTCGACGAGGGAGTGGCCTGCCTGGACCTCGATCAGCGTCCGGCCGTCGGCGGTCTCCTCCGCCATCCGCACCCCTGTGGTGCTCATCCGTACCACGGCGGAGGAGCAGCCGAAGTCGCTGACCAGGACATTGCTGCCCGTCCCCAGGCAGACCGGTGTGTCGGGAAAGGTACCGGCGAACTCGACGAAGGAGGGAAAGTCCGCCGGGTCGTACAGATCGACGAAGGCCGCCGCCGGGCCTCCGATGCCCAGCGTTGTCATCGGGGCGAGCGGGACCCCGTAGGTGACTCGCATAGGTTTCGGTGTTCTCCTCGGTGCTTGCCTTCGGACACCTGGCACTGCGTGGCCGGAGCCCCGGCCCATGGTCGGCCATCTTGCTCTCCCCCGCGCTCGCTTCGGTGTCTTCCCTGCGGGGCTCCGGTCGGCGGAGGAGCAGAAGGGCGCAGTGGTGGTGCCGCAGTGCGAGCGGCGGACCGCCGGAAGGGGACCGGTACGCGCACGGTGCGGGCTGACGCCAAGACGAGGCGTCCGGCCGGGATGTGCCCGGCCGAACGCCTCTGCCCTACGCCTGCGTTGCCCGGGCGCGGCCGCACCGCGCCCCCGCCTCACGGCTGCTCGGAGATACGGGTGGCGACGCCGTTGACCACGGTGACGTCCGCGTGCACGCCGCCCTTCTTGACCGCCGCCTCCAGCTGGTCGAAGGTGCAGTCGTTGGACGTCTCGCCCTCGGGGTCGCCGCAGATGGTGCCGGCGCCGATGATCTCGGTGTTCTCGGCGACGTGGAACATCTGGTCCTTGATGATGTACTTGCCGGGGGCGAGGTAGGTCAGCGCGCCGGTGAAGGTGCCGTTGACCGGCTTGGCGGAGGGGGCGTCCCCGTTGCCCGAGGAGCCGCCCGACGAACCCGCCGATCCCTGCTCGGCGATGCGGGTGGCGATGCCCTTGACGACGGTGACCTCCGCGTGGACGCCGCCCTTCTTGACCGCCGCCTCCAGCTGGTCGAAGGTGCACTCGGAGGCCGACTGGCCCTCGGGGTCGCCGCAGATGGTGCCGGCGCCAAGGATCTCGGTGTCCTCGGCGACGTAGAACATCTGGTCCTTGACGGTGTACTTGCCGGGGGCGACGTAGGTCAGCGCACCGGTGAACGTGCCGTTGACGGCCTTGCCGGACGAGGTGCCCTTGCCGCCCGAGGAGCCGCCCGAGGAGCCGCCCGTGCCGTTGACGGCCTTGCCGGACGCGGCCGGGGCGGAGAACGACGAGTCACCGGAGTCCGTACCCGCGGCGTCGGACTGCTGGCAGGCGGTGGCCAGCAGAGCGGCGGTCACCAGCAGACCGGCACTGGCGAACGTACGGACTCGGGAGCGGATGGCACGCATGTGGAAGACCTTCTTCGTCATCAGTGGAGTGGTGTAACCCCGGCGAGGTTTCGCTCGGTGTGGTACTCAGCTTGCTGGTAGCGGCTGCCGTCCCATTAACGCGCCGCTAACGAAGCGCTGGCGGCATCGAACCGTGCCGCCCACGGGCATGACTGCTCAAGCGAAGGCCGTCCCCTCCCGGCACCGTCCGGGCCTGAACCCGGGGCCGATGGAAGCCCGTACGCAGTGCCTCGAGGCCCCCGGCAGCCGTTCCTGCGAGACCCAGGACGTCACCGCGCCCTTGTCCACGGTCAGTTGCTGTGGCAATCCTGTCCGCACACGCGATCATTGCAAGACCGCACGGTCGGCACCTGGCCCCCACGCGGCAGCGGCCAACCCGCCTATGCCCTGCGGTAGATCGTGATCGAGTGGCCGACCTCGTCGATCGGCTTGCTGCTTTCGATCAGCGCCGCCAGTCGGCCGCTGGCCTTGGCGATCGAGGAGTCCGACACGACGAGGAGCCCGTGGACCTCGTCCGGGGGCACCTTGCGCGGGTTGGACGCATCGATGCCGTAAGAGGACGGCACGCCGCTGCCCTTGTAGACGAGCCAGATCTTCTCGCCCGGATACCGCTGCCGCAGGCGGTCGGCCAGCCGCCCCAGGTCCTGGCCCCAATCGACGTTCGAGTCGTGCAAGCGCAAGTGAGTCTTCGACGGCCCGCCGAACGCCTCGTTGGAGTACGGCAGGTAGTACGGGTACGTCCGCAGCGAGCTGACCGCGACGAACAGCACCAGCGCCGCCGTCACGACGTGGGCCCGCCTCCACCGGGCGACGACCACGCCGGCGGCCGCGACCGCCAGGAACATCGGCACGAAGACGGCGTACCGGACGCCGAGGTCGCGGGACCCGTACAGGCCCGAGGCCAGCAGGACGGCCGTCGGGACGAGCACGTACGGTGCCGCGGGCCGCAGCCGGGGAACGCCGACGATCGCGACGGCGCCGGCGGCCCACAGCGCGAGCATGCCGAGAGGCGTCTTCACGAGCAGCGCGGCCGGCAGGTAGTACCAGAGCGAACCGCGGTAGTGCCGGCCGAACAGGAAGCCGTCCCACACCTTGTCCTCGAATCCGAACTGGATGCGCATCCCGTCCCGGTACGGCTCCGGGAACGGCAGCCAGTCGACGGCGAGCCCGCGCAGCCCGTGGGCTACCGGCACGTGTCCGGGGGTCGCCCAGCGCAGCCGCGGGTCGACGACGAGGTAGGCGGCCCACACCACGATGACCGCGATCAGCGCCACGAGGGCCGCCGACGCCACACCGGACGCAAGAAGCCGCGCCCTCCCGCGCGCGCCGGTGCCGACGTCCTGCTTCCGACGGGCGTACCGGACCGACACGACGACGAGGAGCAGCAGCACCGGAACCGCCGCCAACGCGCTCATCTTCGTGGCCACGGCAGCGCCGAGCGCCGCCCCGGCGAGCGGGACGTAGAGGGGCGGCCGCCGCCGCGCCCGCCACAGCAGCCAGACCGACGTCAGCAGGAAGCCGGCCGCCGGTACGTCGAGCGTGGCCAACGACCCGTGCGCGATGATGTCGGGCGAGAACGCGTACAGGGCGAGTGCCGCCAACCCGCCCACCGAGCCGACGAGGTCACGGGCGAAGGCGAAGACGACCAGCCCGAACAGCAGCGTCAGCACGATCACCGGCGATCGCGCCAACAGCATCAGTCGCCAGGGATCGTTGCCGGATTCATACAGCAGTCGCCGCCCGAGCTCTGTCTGGTCGCCGGCGAATGCGGGGTCGAGGCGCACGTCGGCGAATGCCAGTCCGGTCGCGATGATCAGTTTGCCCAGCGGCGGATGCTCAGGGTTGTACCGGAGGCTGTGCTGCTGCTGGTAGACCACCGCCGTGCCCACGTACACGGGCTCGTCGATGGTCGGGGTCTGCTCCACGGCCGTCGTGACCATCGCGACCGCCATCTCGGCGAGGAGCACGACCACGACGAGCGCGACCAGGGCGTGTTTCGAAAGTAGCGCCGTCCGCCCGAAGGGCGGGGGTCGCGGCGGCTGGTGCGTACGATCGCAAGGCGGAGGGTCGTCCTCGTACTGGGCGTACTCGGACGAGCCCGACAACGCAGCGAGCGTGCGTGCCAGGCGTCGCGAGCCTGGGGGCACCTCCCGGACGGAGTCTGGGGGAGGGACTTTCGAAACACGCCCTAGCCACTGCTGGTGCCGCCGGAGCCCTTCGCATCGGCCCGGCGGCTCCCCGGCGGTCGCCGGCGTGGGCGGGCGAGCCGGAACGGGCGGCGTGGCGTGCTCGCCACCGTCGAGATCGAGGAGCGAGTGTTGTTCCTGCGTCATCGTCCCCGTACCCCGGTGAGCATCCGAACGGAGCGCCACTCTGCGTGTAGGCCCTGCATGATGGCACGACCTGCAGTACGTCCGCTCCTACGAGCTCGTTCATCGGAGGCCTGCCGCGTCTGTGCGGGAACGTTCCGGCCGTTCGCTGCCGAGGCCTTGCCGAGTCCCTTGCCGAAGGGAGTCGACGCGGGGGACCTCACCTTCGAGGCCGACGCGATGCCTACGGACCGTGGGCGGCCGGGCGCGGACCCCTGGAGCCCGCCGGGGAGCGACTGGGCCCCGCCTCCGTACGGCGCTCTCGTACCGGTTCCCGGCCGGACGTCCAGGTCGATGAGCCCGAGCCGGTCGCCGATCTCATCGGAGCAGGGGCGCAACGGGCTGCCCCGAGCGTGTCTCACGCGGCGCGGCTATTTGCCCGCTCTGCGGCACCATGGGTCCTGTGGCGGCGTGCCGAACCGGATGGCGTCAGAGGCATGCCGGTCGACGTCGCCTGGCCGACGAGGGAGTCCGGACGTGCGGGAACTGGCGATCATCGAAGCACCGTCCGTGCTCGGGCTGCGGCCGTCCGGCGTCCAGGGCATGCCGGAGGCTCTGATCGATGCCGGTCTGCCGGCCGGCCTCGGGGCGGTGCGGGCCGACCGGGTCGAGGCACCGTCGTACGACCCGAGGCGGGACGGTGACACCGGGGTCCTCAACCCGGTCGGCATCGCGCAGTACTCCCTCCGGCTGGCCGACACGGTCGGCGGCGTCCTCGACCGTGGCTGCTTCCCCGTCGTCCTGGGCGGAGACTGCAGCATCCTGCTCGGCAACCTCCTCGCGCTGCGCCGCCGCGGACGCTACGGCCTGCTGTTCCTCGACGGCCACACCGACTTCTACCAGCCGTCGGCGGAGCCGACCGGTGAGGCGGCCTCGATGGAGCTCGCCCTGGCCACGGGACGCGGCCCCCGGCTCCTCACCGACCTCGAAGGCCGAAGGCCCCTGCTGCGGGACGAGGATGTCATCGCCTTCGCCTTCCGCGACGCGGCCGAGTCCGCCGAGGCCGGGATGCAGCCCCTCCCACCGCAGTTGCACGCGATCGACCTCGACGGTGTGCGTGCCGTCGGCGCCGCCGCGGCAGCGCGCCAGGCGGTCGGTCGGCTCATCGCCGGTGAGAGCGCCGGGTACTGGGTCCACCTCGACGTCGACATCCTGGACGACGCGATCATGCCGGCCGTCGACTACCGCCTCCCTGGTGGGCTGACCTGGCAAGAACTGGAGAGTGTGCTGCGGACGGCGCTGGCCGACGAGCGAGCCGTCGGCCTCGATGTCACGATCTTCAACCCCCGTCTCGACCCTGAAGGGAGGATCGCGGCTCGCCTCGCCGAGTGCCTGCGCCAAGGGCTGATGTGCGTGCCCCACGGAGCGGACCGCCACCGTGCCGGCCCAGGCACTGACCGCCGACCTCCACGAGGGACGGTGTGATCCGCTGGGCACGGGCCGCCCACGCCGGTCATGACGGCGGTACGAGATGACCGCCCCATGGGGCCTGCTGGCCGGCGTCACCAGCCTCCGGACCGCGATCGCGGTTGCCGGACTCCTCATCCTGACAACCCCGCTCCTGCTCCCCCGACACGACCCCACGCCGCAGCAGGAGCGGGAACCGGCCCGGAGCCACACATGACACACCACAACTCGCCACGGCCCGCTGAAGGCGGACCGTGGCCGGTGCGCCGATGCGCGTCGTGTCACCTCGCCCACGTCGTCGCCGAGGCGGGTGTGTCCCGACCTCTCAGCAGGCCGATGAGTTGTTCGGCGAGGGCAGCGTCACCGGACCCTGATGCTGCTGTCGCCCACCAGCCCCTGCTTTTACGGCATCGGGTCCAACGTTTCGCGCTGGTGGGGAATCGCGATCTCGCCCGGCTGCTGCAAGGCCACGGTCCGCGTGGGGGAGGGGATCCTGATGCCCTCGGCCCGGTACCGCTGGTGCAGGCGCTTGATGAACTCGTGCTTGATCCGGTACTGGTCGCTGAACTCGCCGACCCCCAGGATGACCGTGAAGCTGATCCTGGAGTCCCCGAACGTGTGGAAGCGGACGGCCGGTTCATGGTCGGGGACGCCGCCGGTGATGTCGGTCATCACGCTTTCGACGACTTCGGTGGTGACCCGTTCGACGTGCTCGAGGTCGCTGTCGTAGCCGACCCCCACCTGCACCGTGATCGACAGTTCCTGTTCCGGCCGGGTGAAGTTGGTCATGTTGGTGCCGGCCAGCTGGGCGTTGGGGATGATCACCAGGTTGTTGGAGAGGTTGCGCACCACGGTGTTGCGCCAGTTGATGTCTACGACGTACCCCTCCTCGCCGCTGCTGAGCCGGATGTAGTCCCCGGGCTGCACGGTCTTCGAGGCGAGGATGTGCACGCCCGCGAAGAGATTGGCGAGGGTGTCCTGGAGTGCCAGGGCGACCGCGAGACCGCCCACACCCAGCGCGGTGAGGAGCGGGGCGATGGAGATGCCCAGGGTCTGCAGCACGACGAGGAAGCCCATCGCCAGCACCACGATGCGGGTGATGTTGACGAAGATGGTGGCCGATCCGGCCACGCCGGACCGGGACTGTGCCACGGACCTCACCAGGCCGGTGATCACTCGAGCCGCGGTGAGGGTGACGACCAGGATGAGCAGCACGGTGAGCGTCTGGTTGACGCTGTGTCCGACACTCTCCGTCAGGGGAAGCGCCGCGGTCGCCGCCGCCAGGCCGGCGGCTATCGTCGCCCAGGGCACCACGGCCCGCAAGGCGTCGACGATGACGTCGTCCCCGCTCCACCGTGTTCTGCGCGCGTGCGTGCCCAGCCACCGCAGGGCCGCTCGCAGCAGCAGACCCGCCACGATGCCGGCGGCCAGCGCGGCCCCGGCGACGATCACGTCGTGCAGGGTGAACGCGCGGTTCACCGGCCGGCTCCCGCTGCCTGGACGAGCGGCCTCGCTACGAGCCGAATGTGATGTGCCGTCACCTTGCCACCTGCTTGTCTCCGGGGTCTGGGAATACGCCGAGATGTACGAGGACGACCCGACGCGATCTGCCATCCTGCCGCACGCGGTTCGGCACACAGGAGGCAACCCGCTTCGTGGCGCGACGGCGCGGGTGCTCGGGCGCGGCATCCTCATCGCTACCGCCGACTCACCGGATGTCTTTCAGCCACGATCCGACACCGTGAACCAGCTCACCCCGTCCGTGCCCGGCCCACGTCGTGATGGGGTTCCGCTGATCTCCCGCCTGCGCCGTACGTGTGCCGCTACGGTGACGGGCATGGATGCCAGGAACGCGCACCCCGCCGAGGAGTGGCCGCTCCCTCCTTCGTGGATGTGGAGTTGCCAGGAGTGCACCGAGCTGTACAAGGCGATGAAGCGGGCTCCCGAAGTGGTGGATGCCGCGCGGAAGGCCGGTGGGCCGGGGGTGGACTACGACCCGGTCGACACTGTGGTGACCACGCAGATCCGGCTCGCCCAGCACATCGCCACCCGGCACACCGCGGAAGTCCCCGCCGTCGACCAGGCATGCCAGAGGTGCGTGTCCGACACGACGGGGCAGCTTCCCGCCGTTCTCGTCATGGAGCACCGTGCCCGCCACCTGTTCGCGCCGCCGAGCATCGTCGACTTGCTGTGACAGCCGCGGCCACTCGAGTGGGCGGAAGCCAGAACCGCTGACAGGGCGGGACCGTCGGAGAGGTGGGCGCGGAGAGGCCTTTCGCCGCCTCCGGCCCCGCGCGGTCTGCATGATCTCCGGAGGTCAGTGGCCGGGAGCGGAGGTGGCGCTGACCATCGGTGCGGCGACCGGGGGCCCGCATCAGGCATCCCGGTCGCCGTACCGTCACCGCTTTTCCGTCAGTGAGCGGTTCCCCGGCTCTTTCGGTTTCTGACCTCCTCGGTCGGCTGTGGTCAGGGCTCGGCGCGGGGCCGCGTCGTGCCGGAGATGTCCGCCGCGGTGGAGAGCTGCGGCAGGGCGGTCGGAACCGGTCCGGTGGGTGTGCGGGTACGAGCGGGTGTGCGGGTACGAGCGGGCGTCGCGCCGAGAGCCGACCGGAGGTGTCCCATCACGCGGACACGGACGTCCCCGGACGCGGCGAGGTGGTCCCGCATCCGGCGAGAGCCGGTGCGTCAGCCGGTCAGGGGCGAGCCGTCCTGACCAAGGGTCAGGACTTCGTGGAATCCCCGGCGTTCCCCACGACCCGTGCGTGCAGCGCGGTGAGGCCGTCGAGGAACATCTCCAGGGCGAGTTCGAAGCTGTCCCGGTCGATCTCATCGGCATGCTCGGGCAAGCGGTGGGCTCCCGCCAAGTGCGGGTAACGGTCGACGTACACCTGTATGTCGTCGTCGAACCCCCCGGCGAAGGAGCTCATCGCGGAACCGATCACGAGGTACTTGGTGGAGGCTCCGATCATCGTCGCGTACCGGGGCGGCCAGCCCGCACCCACCAGGCCGCCGTGCACGGCGTCGGCGCGCCGCAGGGATGCCTCACGGCGGGCCGGGCCATAGGCGAGGAACGGAACGATGTGGGGATGGGCGGCCAGGGCGGCACGGTAGGAACGGGCCCATGACGCCACGCCGTGCCTCCAGTCGCCGGTCTCGAAGCCGGAGACGTCCACGTTCGCCATGATGGTGTTCGCGACCTCGTGGAGAACATCGTCCTTGGTCTGTACATGCTCGTAGAGCGAGGAGACCTGGACTCCCAGCTTCCCGGCGAGCTTGCGCATCGAGAGGCCGGCGAGCCCCTCCTTGTCCACGATGTCCAGTGCCGCGGTGCAGATGCGCTCCCGGCTGAGGATAGGTCTGACCGGCCGGCCCACCGATGTACCCCCAGGTCGTGACGCGGTTGTTGGCCCGCGGTTCCTTGCCTCCGGCCTCAGATTACACGCGTGGCGGTCCGCCCAGGTCCTGGCCGCGATATCCGCCGGAGCTCTGTGCGGGGCAGGTTCCCGTGCCCGCTCCTGCTCCGGCGAGCGTGCCTGGTCGGAGCGGGCAGGGCCGCCGGGACAGATGTGCGGCGGCCTGCCGGTCCGGCCGTGCCGTAGGGAAGCGGCCCCAGGGGTGCCCCGGCTCTACGGCCGAGCGGCCCCAGGGGTGCTCCCCGGTCTGCGCAGGGGGCGACGCGGGACCGCCCCGCGTGATCCATGACCGGCTCCGCTGTCCGGTGACAGCTGCCCACAGCCGACTGCGACCGGCCGCCCAGGGGCGCGATGTTTGCTGTTCCGGCAACATTTGTTGTCAGTCGGTGAGGGGCGGGCGCAGGCTTCACCGAGAGCCACACCGACGGCCGTAGCGAAGGAGACCGATCGATGACCGACACCTCGCCGCAGACCACCGCTGAGCAGTACTGGGAGGACTTCTACCAGGAGCGGGAAAGCCCTTGGGGAACCAGCGGCAAGCCGAACGAGCTGCTGGTACGGGAAGTGGGTCCGCTGGCGCCCGGGACCGCGCTGGACCTCGGGTGCTCCGAGGGCTCCGACGCGATCTGGCTGGCCGAGCGGGGCTGGCGGGTCACCGCCGCCGACGTGTCGGCGACAGCGCTTCGGCGGGCCGCCGCCCGTGCGGATTCCGCGGGGCTGTCCGGACGGATCGACTGGCAGCAGCACGACCTGTCGCAGTCGTTTCCCGCCGGGATCTTCGATCTGGTGTCGGCCCAGTTCCTCCACTCTCCGGTCGCGCGGGAGGCGGAGCGGGAGGCCATCCTGAGCCGGGCCGCGGAGGCGGTGGCACCGGGTGGGGTACTGCTGATCGTCGGCCACGCCGGATGGCCGTCATGGATGCAGGAACCGCCCCACGACGTCCACTTCCCGACCACGTCCGAGGTCCTCGGTTCGCTCGACCTCGCGCCGCGGCAGTGGGACGTCGAGGTCGACGAGGTCCTCTACCGTGAACTGACCGGACCCGAGGGCCAACCCGGTACCCACACGGACAACATCCTGAGGGTCCGCCGCACGCGGTAGACGGCGCACCGCGGCACGTGCTGTCCTCGGTCTCCGCGACCGCCGTCCCCTGGCCCCGGGGATCCGCATCGCAACGCTGACTGAACTGCCAACAGTTGGGGGACGCGCTGTCCGGGGGCCTCACACGCCGCCGGACAGCGTCACCGCGGGCGACGGCTCCCCGCTGGGACTGGGGGCGAGTCGAAGATGGTCCAAGGTCGTGTGCCCACACGTCACCGGTTCACTGAGCACGCTGTCCAGCCCCCGGTACGCCGTGGTGCATCCCGGGAGGCCGAAAGCGCTGAGCGTTCACCAGCGGGGCCCGCCCCGGCTTCAACTCTCCCCGTCGGCCGCCAGGTCCAACGCCTCTGTCACCCTGCGCAGTTGGCCGCGCAGGGCCGCCAACTCCCCCTGGTCCAGCCCGCTCGCCGCCATGATCTCGAGCGGGATACCCCGGGCGGTCTCGCGCAGCGCTTCCCCGGCCTCCGTGGTCCGGACCCGTACGGAGCGCTCGTCCTGCGCGCTGCGCTCCCGGCTCACGAGCCCCGCCGTCTCCATGCGCTTGAGGAGCGGCGAGAGCGTGCCCGAATCCAGCCGCAGCATTTCGCCGAGCCGCTTGACCGACATCTCCCCGTGCTCCCACAGCGCGAGCATCGCGAGGTACTGGGGGTAGGTCAGCCCCGTGTCCCGCAGCAGCTTGCGGTACACGCCGTTGAAGGCCCGGGACGCCGCGTGCAGCGCGAAACAGACCTGCACGTCGAGGCTCAGCAGGTCCCGCCCCGAGGCGGAGGGCGAGGGGAGCTGCTGCGGGCTGGTTTCCGTGGCCATGTCTCCAGCCTACCTTTCGGTTGTACACATTTCGGACGGGCATGGCTCGATCGTACACCGCTTGGTTGTGTGCAACTGAATTGTGTGCTCTACTCCTCTGAGTCAGCGACTGGCGGACATCACGGCAGCACTCGCCGAGGTGCCCACGTGTGAGAGGGATGGTCTTCATGGATGCGCTGTACACCGCGGTGGCAACGGCCAACGGGCGCGAAGGACGGACGGTGAGCTCGGACAAGCAGATCGACCTGCCGCTGGCCCACCCGCCGGCCCTCGGCGGAAACGGCCAGGGCACCAACCCGGAGCAGCTCTTCGCCGCCGGCTTCGCCGCCTGCTTCGCCAGCGCGCTCGGTCTCGTCGGCCGCCAGGAGAAGGTGGACACCAAGGACGTCTCGGTCACAGCCGAGGTCACCATCGGCAAGGACGACAGTGACGGCGGCTTCGGCCTGAAGGTCGTCCTCCGTGTGGAGCTGCCCGACGCGCTGCAGGGCGAGATCGGCAGCAAGCTGGTCGAGGGCGCCCACCAGGTCTGCCCCTACTCCAAGGCGACGCGCGGCAACATCCCGGTCGAGCTGATAGCCGAGTAATCACCCCGCGTAACCGATGGTCGCGGCTGTGCCGCGCCCCGGGCCCCGTGAAGCCCGCCGCATGGTGCGGCGGGCTTCACGCATGATCACGTATGCCGGACCCCGGCGGGTGCCGGAGCCCGCCTGCCGCTGTCGTGCGGCGGCGGAACGTCGCCCCTGTGGCGTACTCGCCCTGTTTCGAGCCCGTCCGAGGCCACGCTACGGTCGCCTGGTGGGAGGGGCCTCGGCGGGCCGCCCCCGAGGTGCCCGTACCCGTACCACGTCGCCCGAGGAGACCGGATGGCACGAGTGAACTTACGTGCTGCGTTCATGAGCGGTACGGAGTCCAGCGTCTCCGCACAACAGGTGTTCACCAACCGGACCGACGAGGTGGCCGCGTTCGGCCGGTCGCTGGCCGGGCTCCACCATGCCCTGGACGAGGCGGAGATCTCGCCCGTCGTCGACCGCGTGCAGGGCCGTCGCAACGTCCTGACGTTCTACGGGGTGGGCGGGATAGGGAAGACGACGCTCTCCCACGAGCTGGAGCGCCGTCTCCTGGCCGACGCCCGGACCGGCAACCATGACGACGTCGTCTCCGTACGGATCGATGTCTCCGAGGGCGGCGCATCCGATATCGAGGGCCTGCTGCTGCGCCTGCGCGCCGGCCTCGGGCGGCTGGGGAACCGCTGGCCGGCGTTCGACCTGGCCCTGGCCTCCTACTGGGCCCGCGCCCACCCGGGGGAGGGGCTGCAGGAGTTCCTGGACGTCTCGCCGGCCGTGCGGCGTGCCTCGCGGAGCGTCGGCCTGACCGAGCAGATCGCGGCGAGTGTCGAACTGGTCGTCCCCGCCGACGTCGGGGGGCTGGCGGGGCTCGCCCAGCGCGCGGCGCTGGGCACCTACCGGGCCATCCGGGACCGGGTGCGGGAGGGGCGGCTGCTGTCCGACTGCGAGCTGTTCGCCGAGCTCATCGAGGCGGACGCCGACTACGAGACCCTGTCGTTCTTCCCGTATCTGCTGGCCTGGGATCTGGAACGGCAGCCCCGGCGGGGCCGGCGGCCGAGGGTGTGCGTGTTCCTCGACACCTTCGAGGCGCTCGGCGGCCGGGCCGACCGTACGGCGGAGCGGTTCGTACAGCGCTGCGTCTATCTGATGCCGAACGTGCTGTTCGTGATCACCGGCCGGAACCGCGTCGACTGGGCGGACGGCAGTGCGAGCGGTGAGCTGGACTTCACCGGCCCGGAGCGCTGGCCCTGTCTGCACTTCAGCAATGACACGGTCGAGCCGCGCCAGCACCTGGTCGGCTATCTGTCGGACTCCGATGCCGACAGCTATCTGCGCGAGGCGCTCACCCGGGACGGCGAGCCGGCGATGCCGGCCGCGGTGCGCCGGCGGATCATCTCCGGCGGCCAGGGGCTGCCGTTGTATCTGGACCTGTCGGTGTCGCACTTCGTGGAGCTGCTGGCGCGGGGCGGGCAGCCCTCGGTCGACGACTTCGGCGGCTCCTTCACGGCCGTGGCCACCCGGTCGCTACGGGACCTCCCCCGGGAGGAACGCGATCTGGTCCGCACCGCGGCGCTCATCGACCGGGTCGACGCCGGACTGCTGCGGGCCGGCCAGCCCTCCCTGCCGGACGGCTGTGTGGCGCGTTTCCTGCGGCGCCCGTTCCTGACGCACGACGACGCCTACGAGCTGCCGTACGCCTTGCACCTGGCGCTGCGCTCCGCCATCGGGGAGGCCGACCGGGCGCTTCCGGACGGCTGGTCCGACCGTGACCGCAGTGAGGTCGCGGCCCGGCTGCTGCGCTGGCTGGGGGAGCGGCTGGGCGCCTCCGCCGGGCGCGCCGCGACCGCGCAGGCCCTCGAGTTCGGCCTCAAACTGTCGGGCACCTACGGGGTCTTCGACGACTGGATGGTGCGGGCCACACAGCGGCTGGTGGAGGCGGGGCAGTGGACGCTGATCGGAGAGGGACTCACCGCCGGTGCGGTGGGTGTTCCGGAGTTCCGGGCGGTCCGTGCCGCGATACAGGGGGTTCAGCTGCGCCGGACCGGACGCGCGCCGGAGGCGGTCGGGGTCCTCGAGGGTGCTGACAGCGGCGTGGCGGAGGGCAGCCTGGCGGCGCAGCTGGTGCGCCTCCACCTCGCGCACGCACTCCGTAACCAGGGTGACTACACACGGGCCGCGGAGATCTACCAGGGCCTGCTGGGCGGCGAGTTCGACGCCGCCGCCCGTTACTGGCTCTGCGACTACGACTACCTCAACGGGCGCTTCGCCACCGCCCTGGCCGCGCTACGGGGGCGGGGCAGCCGTGACGCGGCCGACGAGGGCGAACGGCTCCGGCTGATCGGCCACATCTGGCGGGTCAACGCCCGTTTCGGCGAAGCCACCGACGCCTACTCCGAGGCGATCGCCCTCGCCCGTGGCGAGGGGCTGGCCGCCGCCGAGGCGAAGGCGCTGGTCAACCTGGCTCAGACGGCCTGCTGGACCGGGGACACGGCCACCGTGTCCGATGCGGCGGGCCGGGCCCGGGAGCTGCTCGACCTGGTGCCCAACCCCGTCGAGCTCGTCAAGGTCCGTTCGGCCGAGGCGGTCGCCTCGGCCATGGCCGGCAACGCCCCGGCGGCGTGGGAAGCGGTCGGTGACACCCGGCGGCTGGCGGACGGGATCGGCTACCGGGGCGGCCACAACCTGGCGGATGTGGCCCAGGTCCTCCTCGGCGCACTCGCCGGTGACCACGACTCCGCCCGCCGTACGCGCTCCGAGCTCGACGAACGCACGCGGACCTCGGGCGGCAACACGTACTGGGTGCCCATCGTGACCTGCTGGATCGACGGGCCCGATGCGGCGGTGGAGCGCCGTCCCGTCGTCGACTGGGTCGACGGTTCCGTCGCGTCGCTGGGCCGCTGGGCAGCGGTGGTGGCGCCCCGATGACGCTGCCGTATCCAGGAGCGACGCGCCGTCGGCCCGTCGCGCGACGTGGCGGAAACGCCCGAGGAGAACGGGGACTCCATGAGTGACCTGGTACGGGTCGGCCTGGTCGGGGTCGGGATCATCGCCCGGACCCATCTCGAGGTCCTCGCCGAACAGGCCCGGATCTCCCTGGAGTTCACCGTCGACCCTCACCTCACAGAGCGGACCGCCTTCCGCGGAACCGTGCCACCCCACTACAGCGCCCTCCCCGACGCGCTCGAAGCACACCACCCCGACCTGGTCGTGATCGCCACTCCCACGGACACACACGCCGGCCTGGCAGCCCAGGCCCTCACCCAGTCCTCGGCCCGGGTGCTGGTCGAGAAGCCCCTCGTCCATGATCTCGACTCCCTCGCCCGGCTGCGGTCCCTGGAGGGGACGGCCGATGTGCGGGGCCGCGTATGCGTCGCGCACCACTTCGCCTTCTCGCCCGAGGTGCGCTGGGCCGCGGAGCAGATCGCCGACCACCCCGACTGGGGCCCCGTCACGGGTATCACCTCGGCGTTCCACGACCCCTACGTCCTCCGGGGCGAGCAGGCCTTCGCCTCGTACATCTCCAGCTGGATGGACTCCGGGGTGAACCAGCTCAGTATGCTCGCCCGTTTCGTCGAGCTCATGGCGCTCACCTCCGTGCGGCACATGGACGACGGTGCGAGCGCCTGGTGCACCGTCGCGTACCGCTCCCGCGGCACCGTGGGCACGGCCCGGCTCCGCACCAGTTGGCTCACCGGCTCCAGCAGCAAGGAGACCCTCCTCACCTTCGGCCGCTCCGGCGTGGAGATCTGGATCGACCACACCGCCATGACCGGATTCGCTGCCCGTGGCGGCAGGCTGCTCGCCACCCACGGCCATGACGGCCGGACCCCCCGGAAAGTCGCCCACTACCGGCCCCTGTACGCGAGCCTGCTCTCCGACGAGCCCGACCCGGTCCTCGGCTTCGACACCGCCACGGCCGTCACCGAGATCCATCACGCGACACCCCCGCCCGGCGCCGACGCGTAGGACCGCAGGCGGGATCAGGCCCGCACGACGGCGGGCCGCCGGCCGGCCCGTGGTCGTACACCAGGGCGCCGGCCCTGGCCCGGCTCCGCGTTACGCGACATCCGGATCACCGGGCAGTAGCACACATCGTGTTCGGTATCAGTGGATTACCGGAAATCGCAATCTTCCGGCACATGCCGCCAGTACTCTGCGAGCACACTTCGGGGCCGCACACGGGGGACGCGATGAAGGACAGCTACGAGACGTACCGGGACGCCGTCAGAGACGTGTGGAAGGGCTGGTGGCTGGCCTGGCCGCTGTCCCGGCGGGTCGAACTCGGCGATGTGTTCGCGAGTGTCGACGGCCGGGTGCGTCAGGCGGGCACGCTCGCCGACCGGGGGATAGCAGCCGACCTCCGCCCCGGCACCCCTTGCAACGACTACACCTATGACACGCAGGGGTCGGCGTCCGTGCGCTTCAAGCCCGCCGGGGCGGTGCTCGACGGCTTCGGTGTGCTGGGCGCCGCCGACGCGGGAGCTCTGGTCGAGTTCCGTCAGGACAACGCCGCGCTCATCGTCTACACCGGCCTCACCGAGACGGGCCTCAGGAACATTCCGGAGCTGGCCGCCACGCTGGTGCAGCGCGTCTGGAACGACACCTGGGACCCGTCCCTGCTCGCCGTGACCGATGTGGTCACCGCCGCCTCGGGGATCATCGTCACCGCCGCACAGAGCGGGGCCTTCGCGGAGGTGCGGTTACGGGCGGAAGTCGGTCAGGGCCAGCTCCAGTTGGCTCATCTCTCGGGACACATGGGCTTCGCCGATGCGAAGCATCTCGGCCTGAAGTGGACCAGCACGGACGCCACGCCGTTCTTCCATGTGGTGCGGATCAGAAAGGACTGGCTCGGCCGGTTGAAGAAGGACTACGGCCCCCGCCAGACCGGGCGCGGAGCCGCCGCCGTGTCGGTGCCGCCCCTCCTTCTCGAGGAGGCTCACGACGATCCCGGCGCGGTGCTGGAGACAGTGCCGCCACAGGAGCAGTCGCCTTTCGGCGCTTCGCACTCCTCGTAGCCCGGGGGAGTCACGATGGCCACCACGGTGGATCTCCGGATCGACACTGCCCCGCGAGACGCTCTGGGCAGCCACGCCGGCCCGGACGACCGGGCGTATGTCGTCCATATGTCCGTGGACGAGAACCAGGACGCGACCGCTGCCCTGGCGCCCTTGGGCGAGATGGGGCAGCTCGCCGGGCTCTTCGGCCGGGACAGAACGGAAGCGGACCGCGAAGTGGCGGGGAAGGTCCTGTTCGGCGCCCTGCTCGGCGGTGCGCTCGCCGACCACTGGTCCACGGTGTCCCAGGCGGCCGACCAGGCTTGTCCCACACGGGTCAGCCTGGACATCCGGCCCACCGAACTGCGTTCCCTGCCATGGGAACTGCTCCGGAACGACGACCGGTGGCTCTGGCGCCGCAGGGATCTTCTGTGGCGCAGAAGATCCGGCGGAGCCACCGTCGGTACGGCGTCCGGGGAACCCGAAGGCGAACTCGGTCCGCTGCGGGTCCTGGCCGTCGTATGCAACCCGCGCGACCACCGGCTGCTCGCCGAGAAGGAACTCGCCCGGATCTCGGGAACCCTCGAGGGCTCCCCGGGCCGTACGCATGTCGAGGTGCTGGACGGTCCGAGCCGCACGGCCCTGGTCGAGCGTATTGAGCAACTCCGCCCGCACATACTGCACTTCATCGGCCACGGCATGCCCCGGCCCGACGGCGTCCACGCTCTCCACTTCAACTGGAAACCGGGCGAGCACGACCCGCTCGACTGGAGCCTGAGCACGCAACAGGTCGCGGACCTGACCCGATGGAAGCCACAGCTCGTCGTCCTCAACGCCTGCCGCACGGCGCAGACCGACACCGACGACCGGATCGGCGGACTGGCCCACGCCTTCCTGGACGCGGGGACCCGCGCCGTCGTGTCGATGCAGGGAGACATCGACTCGCCGGAGGCCGTGCGGTTCTCCGGCGCCTTCTACGACGCCATCGGCGAACACCGTCCGGTCGACGAGGCGGTGGCGGCCGCACGGGACGCCCTCGGGCAGTGCGAGGGGAGGCCTACGGACGCCTGGGCGCTGCCGGTCCTGCTCACCGCCGTGGCACCCGAGCGGGTGATGACCATCCGCTACGAGCCGCCGCCTCCCGCGAGGCCCGACGCGATGGACCGCAGCAGGCCTTATTACGATCTGCGCCACTTCGTGGGCCGCGCGCGGGAGCGCCGGGAAGCGTGGTGGGCGCTGGACAACCCCGGCCTCACGCCCGGAGGTACGGAACGCCCCCTGTTGGTGATCGGCGGCTTCTCACAGACCGGTCACGTCAAGACGGGGAAGACCTGGTTCACCCGTTGGTGCCTGGCCACCTACTTTCTCCGTGGTCACCGTGTCCTCTCCGTCGATCTGTCCGGTGGAACGAAGGACTGGCTGACGGTGATCCAGGAGATCCGGCGGCAGGCGACCGCGCGGGACCAGCTCTGCCCGCTGAGCGAGAAGACCTTCGCCGCCTTCGACAAGACCCTGGTCCGGCTGGCGCTCGGCGTCCCCGGAGCGGCCCCGGAGGCGGACGCCGCCGGCACCGGGCCGCTCAGGTTCAACGATGAGGCCGGGCACTCCGACGAGCGCAGGGAGGCCATCCTCGACTCCCTCCTCGCGGCCCTGCGCACGGCCGCGGCCGGCCGCCCGATGGTCATCGCACTCGACCACGCCGACCGGATCCAGCACGAGTCCTTCACCTACTGGCTCTACGGGCGGCTCATCCGCCCGATCGCCTATGGCGAGGCTCAGCCGCTCCGGCTCATCCTGGTCGCCTCGAACGCCTGGCTGGGCGACACGCTTCCCCCCGACGACACGCACATGATCGGGCGAGTGACGCTGGGAGACTTCGAGAGCGCCCAGCTGATGCGCCTGGTCCGGGCGTACGGGCATCGACGCCGCTTTCCGGTCGACGAGAAGGTCGAAGAGATGGTGAAAATGCTCCAATCCATGGGTAAACACACCAGAGTCGACATCTTGACGCAGCTCACCGCCATGCTCCCCGCGTGGTACGGAGTCGACGAGAGGGGCGCCTGATGGCGGATGTGCTGACGGAGATCACCCGCCGCCTGGCATCCGGCGAGAGCCTGGAGGCGATCAGCCGCCACCTCCGCCCCACGGAATGGCGCCCGCTGTTACGCGTCTGCGCCGCCGCCCGTACCTTCGACCGCCCGCTGTTCGACGCCGTACTGCGCCCCTTCGCCCTGCGGTACGGCCGCGAGGTGCCGAGCCTGGAGGGACTTCTCACCGCCCTCGCGGTGGAACCGGTGCCGGGCGGCGGGGATACGTACGCGCTGCCCGAGGACAACCGGGCCGCGTACTTCCTCGAGTGGTTCGACCAGGTCGGCGCCGACACCGTCCCCGGCGACCTCATCGAGCTGGAGCAGCGCATCGCCGCCTTCTGGCGCGCGGCGGGCAACCGTGCGGAGGAAGTGAGGCATCTGCTCCTCACCTCCCCCCAGGAGGCCCTCGACCTCTTCGAGACCCTGTTCGCCGAGGCCGACGAGCGCCGTGATTTCGCCGCCTGCCAGGACCTGGTCGACGTGCTGGCGGACCCCGACCGGCTCCCGCGCGCCGGGCCCGACGCGGAGCGGCTGCGGGTGGACCGCGCCGGCTATGTCCGGGCCCGCGCCTACTGGGCGGCCGACTACGCGCGGTCGGCGCAGTTCCTGCACCCGCCCGGCCTGGTGGAGGACGCGGAACGGCTGCTGAGCGGTGAGGACCGCGTCTGGCAGATGTACGCCCCCGGCGGCGCGGGAAAGACCATGCAGCTGCGCTGGCTGGTCGCCCGCTACTGCGTGCCCGCGGAGCGCGATGTGCTGTGCGCCCGTATCGACTTCGATGTCGTCAGCCCGCTGGGCGCGGGACGTCATCCCTGGCTGCTGCTGCTGGAGGCCGCCGAGCAGTTCGGACGGCGGCTGCCGGGACGGCCCTTCGAACGGCTCGACGACTACGCCGCGTACCGCGTGCTCCTGAACCGCAGACCGTCCGGCCCGGCTCGGGACGCGGCGCGCAATATCGCGACACTGGATCAGGAAGCGGTCGAGGAGGAGGTGCTGGACACCTTCGCCACCCGCCTCAACCTGGCCCGCCCCGACCAGCCGTCCGTGCTGGTGCTCGACACGATCGAGGAAGTCCTGCTGCGCGGACACGGTGACGCCACCCGGCTCCTGGCCATGCTGGGACGGCTGCTGGAGCGCTGCCCGGGGCTGCGCCTGATCCTCGCCGGCCGGTACGACCTGCGGGAGCCGGAGCGCATCCCGCAGGCGCTGGCGAGCCTGCCGGAGCGCGTACGGCACATCGAGGTACGCCCCTTCGACGCGCAACAGGCCCGCACCTATCTCGCACAGGTACGCGGCATCCGCAACCCGCGGCTGGCCGAGATCGCGGCCGCCAAGTCCAACGGTCTGCCGTTCGTGCTGGCGCTGTTCGCCGACCTCATCGAGCAGGATCCGGACATCAGCGCGCCGGACCTCGAGGTGTGCGACGAACCGCTCGTCCGCTATCTGATCGACCGGGTGGTGTGCCGCATCGACGACCGGGCGGTGCGTTGGCTGCTGCGTTACGGCGTCATCCCCCGGCGGCTGCGGTTCGACGACGTCCGGACGCTGATGCGGCCGTGGCTGGTCCGGGGCATCACCAAGACCGGCGGGGACGACGACCCCCGTGAGGACCGGCATCATCTGCGGGGCAGCGAGGACATCTTCCCCTTCGCGGACTCCGGCCCGACGGAAGAGGAGATGGAACGGGCCTGGAAGCGGCTGCTCGACTACGCCGGCGGATCGTCCTGGGTCTCCCTCGCCGCGGGCGACGACGCCACCATCGTCTTCCATACGAACGTCGTCGCGCCGATGCGACAGCTGATCTCCGACAAGCCGGTCTTCGGCCAGCTGCACCGTGCCTTCGTGGAGCACTTCGAAGCGTTGGCGAAGAGCGCCCCCGAGCAGTGGCTGACCTGTGTGAAGGAAGCGGTCTACCACCGGTTCCAGGCAGGCGTCCCGGAGGCGGAGCCGCTCTGGATGACCGCTGTCGGGGAGCTGCTCTCCAGCGGTCGTCCGGGGCCGCTGCGGGAACTCGCCGAGGAGATCCTGGGTGACGAGTACGTGGACGGGGACGAGCCGCGGCGCAGGCTGGACGGATCTTCCCTGGTCAGTGATCCGGCCCTGGCCACCGCCCATCTCGCGGTCGCTTCCGCGGAGCTCGAGCGGGTGATGGAGAGTGAGTCGGTGGACCGGTCCGATCCGGTCTGGAGCGAGATCGAGAGCCGTCTCGCACGCCTGGACCAGCTCCGGCAACGATCGTCCGTACCGATCCCCACGCAGTCGGCCGAGGCGATGCTCCGCGCCTTTGTGACCGTGGCCCACGGCCGGCCGGAGGAGGGCGTCAGGGCCCTCGAACGGGCGGTGGAGAGCGAGACCGACGAACTCTGGCGTCAGGTGCTGCGCAGAGCTCTCGCGCGGCTTCAGTCGCACCTGCGCGACCCGAACGCCGAAGTCACCTACCGGCAGGCCATTCAGACCGCGCGTGCCCAGGGCGCCTACGTCGAGGCGGCGCAGATCGCGCTCGAGCTGGCGAACGACCAGGGGGAGCGCGGACGCTTCGACGAGGCGGTCGCGCTGCACGACAGGGCTCTCTCGCTCGTCCGGGAGGCGCCCGATTTCCGAGCCGTCGCGCTGCTGCACAAGGCGCGGACGCAGCTGCGGACCTTCGCACCCACCGCCGCGCTGGAGACGCTCGAGGCTCTCGCCGCCCCGGAGCCCGCCCAGCAGTCCGAAGGCCACCGGCTGAGGGCCGAGGCACTCAGTCTGCTGGGCCGGTCCCGGCAGGCCCTCGAAGCCCTGGAGCAGGCGGACCTCTCCGCCGGCCGTGTCGAGGACGAGACGCGCTACCGCCACTTGGCCCAGAACGCGATGCTGCGCGGTCTCGTCGAGGGTGCGCTGCTCGCCCTGGACCGGGCGGAGCAGGCGTTCGACCAGGCCACGAGCTTCTGGACCGATCTCGGCTTTGTCAACGGGCATCCGGAGTGCCTGCTGATGTACGCCGAATTCCTCGCCAGGGACGTCGGTGACCTCGGCCGTGCCGCCCACAGCCTCCAACGCCTGCCGGAGGCGGACCCGTCGGGGGAGTACGCCGTACGGACGGCTCTGCTGTGGCACGAACTCGCCCTCCAGGGATACGACGTGCCGGACAGCTCCCTGCTCGAGATCCCCCTGAGGACGGACCGGGATCTGCTCACCGGGGGCGTCTGCGCCGTGCTGGTCGATCCCGGGCGTGCCGCCGCCCTCGCCGATGCGGTCGCCTCCGTGCAGCCGCCGGAGGCACGGCTGAGCATCCTCGAAGGGCTGGCGTACTTTCCCGTACCGGAAGGCGGCCCGCCGGCGGAGCTGGATCTGCTGCGCAAGCGGCTCGAGCCCGTGGTCACCGCCGAGCCGGTGGACACGGACCTTCCTGTACGGCTCGCCGGTCTGGCCGCGTTCGAGCATGCCGCGGGCCACCGCCCGGCCGCCCGGCGGCTCACCACCCGAGCCCATCGTGCGTTGTGCAGCGCGAGTGGGAACGATCCCATGGCCCTCTGGCGGTGGGCCCGGACCGAACTCCGTTGCGACGTCGTGCCCGGACGCAGGCAGGCCGAACTCCTCGCCGAGGCCGCCCGTCCGGTGTCTCCGCTGCTGTCCGCGGTGGGAAGCTGGCTGACCGCCATGTCGGCGCCCACCACGGCCCCTGACAAGTCCTCGCTGCTGTACGAGACGGCCGAGGCCCTCAGCCGGCTCCACCCACCGTCCGTCTGGGCCGTGCGTATCCTCCATGCCGTGGCCCAGGCCAACGCCGACGAGTCGACCCGGGCAGCCGCGGACCGGCTCGCCTCGCTGCTCGGGCAACGGTCCCACGAGCCCGCCCGGGCCTCGCGGCTCGTCTACGGTCTGATCCCGCCCGGGAGCGAGAACGTGGTCGTCCTGCGGCGGACCGACCGTACGGACACCGCTCCGCGCCGGCTGGCGGAGTCCCTGTTGAAGGACTGGCCGAAGGCCACCCGGGACATGTCGCGCACCGTCGGACTCCACCCGGCGACCTTTCGTGGGGAGGCACCCCTCCGGCTGGAGTCCGATGATGTCCTGCTGCACGCCGCCCCCTGGGAACTGGCCCTGGGCAGCCAGGCGATGGCGTACCGGACCCTGCCCGATCCCGCCGAGTCCGCGCAGGTGCGTGCGCTCCAGGCAGCCCTGAACCAGTCGCAGGCGTCGGGCATGCACCTGACCACCGACGGCATCTGGGGCCGGGCGACCCACGGAGCACTCGCGGCCGCGATCGGCCTGCCCGGCTTGTTCCCGGCAGCGTCGCTCTCCGGCGCCGTGATGACGTCCGTCTGGGAGCTGATGAGGGACGCCAGGGCCCGGTCGCGGGCCAGACGTGGCACGCGTACCGTGGTGCTGCTGCGCGGCGCACAACGGGACTCGGACGCACTGTCGTCGGGGCAGGAGGGTCTCGGCGCGGTCCCTCGCCGGATCTACACCGCTCATGACTGTGCGGTGGAGCAGTGGCGTTCGATGCGCAGTGTCCCGAACCGGTGGGTCGTACCGCCTGCCGTGGTGCATGTGAACGCCCCCTTACGGCTCAAGGGCTCGTTGCCCTACTTCGATCTGTCACCCGTGAACCGCGGGGAGCGGCTCAGCAGCAAGGCGTCGGGCTCCGATCTCGACGCGGGCAGGCTCGTCAACTGGCTCGCCCGCTTCGAGCCCGGAACCGCGCCACTGGTCGTGCTCGACCCACCGTTTCCCGGGTCGCCTGCCGACATCCCGTATCAGCTGGTGCTGCGCAATCTGTTCGCGGCGGTCCTGTTCGCGTCGGGGGTCGCTCCGGCCGTCCTCGGCACGGGACTCGTCCGAAGGCCGCACCGACAACTCGACGTCCTGGCACAGGGCATCGCCGCGGACGCTCCGCTGCTCGGCGTGCTCGAGGATCTACGAGCCGTCGGTGCGGAGCCCTACGGTCTCGCGGGGACGGAGTGGGGTGACGACCGACTGGCCACCGCCTGCACCTCGCTGTTCGCCGTCCCGTCCATGCTGCACCTGGCGAAGGCCTCATGACGGTGCCGGACACCGGTTACCCGGCGCGCCGCGAAGCGGAAGTGGGCCACATCGTGACCAGCCTCCGTGAGGAGCTGGGCGAGTGGAGCAAGGCCGTGGCCGTCGCGGGGTCCTGGGACAAGCAGCAGTCGCAGGTGGAGAGTGTCGTACGGATCCTGTCGTCCGGACTGGACCGGATCGACGGCATGCCGGGAAGCGACCGGGCGGCCAAGGCTCCTGAGCTGGTGCTGGATCTCCACCATGTGTGGGACTTCATGCGCGGAAAATTGACGCAGCGTCAAATCCTTCGCTACAAGCAGTTTCTCGATGTCGCCGACGAACTGGCCTGGGCGGTCTACGAGCCTGTGCGGGTGGCCGCGAACGAACAGCTCGCGCTGAAGGAACCCCCGCTGACCTTTCTCAGCCGCGAGCCGGTGCCGTTCGCCGCGGCCCGCGGCAGTGGTTTCGCC
Source organism: Streptomyces sp. 8N706 (assembly GCF_052245415.1). Classification (NCBI taxonomy): domain Bacteria; kingdom Bacillati; phylum Actinomycetota; class Actinomycetes; order Kitasatosporales; family Streptomycetaceae; genus Streptomyces; species Streptomyces sp. 8N706. The sequence goes on from NZ_JBQQBW010000007.1 coordinate 50,793, forward strand.
GATCTGCTCCCGGCGGGCGGGCTCCGTACGCGCGGCGGCGTCGAGGCCAGCAGCCATCTGCCGTTCCCGGTCATCGGTGTCCCCTGGACGGCGAACCGTCACCTCCCCGCGGTGCTGGTGATCGCCCATGAGACGGGCCATCACCTGGAGGACGACTTCACGCTCGGCCCGTCACTGCGGACCAGGCTGTCCGGGGCCGGGCTGCCGCCGGAGCGGGCCGTGGCCTGGGAGCGGTGGCTCGGCGAGGTCTTCGCGGATGTGTGCGCGACCTTGGCCTGCGGGGCGGCCTATGTGTGGGTCCTCTCCGATGCCCTCGCGGCCGCGGGCCAGGCGGACGCCGGGAGCGGCGCCGGCATGGAGCGTTATCCTCCGGCTCGTTTGCGACTCATGGCCTGCCGGGCCGCACTGGCGGAATACGAAGCGGGACCGGCCGGTCGCGGGGCTGCCCTGGCCGGTGGCGGGCGCTCTTTGGCCGGTGACGGGAGCCTTCCGACCGGTGGTGGCACCCTGGCGGGTGGCGGGACCGCTCTGCCGGAGTTGCCCGGCGTGCCGGACGCTTCGGACGCCGAAGCGGATCTCGTGGTGAAGGCTTTGATCACGAAGGGGTTCGACCAGCTGGGCGGGGCGACCCTCGGCTCGCTGATCGGAATCCGCACCCCGGACCGGCTCGTGACCGCCGCCCGCAGACTGCTGGACGGACTGTCCACCGGGCGCACCGACGTACCCGGGGTGCTGTCCGCCGCGGCACTCGCGTTCGTCAGCGATCCCCAGGGCTACGACGACGCATGTGTGGGCCGCCGCGCCATGCGGGAGGTCCTCCGGCTGGTACCCGAGGGCCCCCGCGCTGCCGCAGCCGACCCGGACGTCCTGGCTGCCCGTGACAGCCGCGTCGGCACGCGGCTGATCGATCTCCTCAGCGCGGTGCGACCGTGACCGGACCCGGAGCTGTGTGACCGTGTGCTGACGCCGGGGCGCCGCGAACGCCTTCCGCGGCCGTCCGGCGGTCCGGAAGCGGGGCGCTGTGACGTACGCCCGTTGTTTTCCCTGTCAGTTGTGTAGACAGCGACTCCCTCCGAATGGAACGCTCGCTACAGAGCGAGTACGGGCAACGCCGAGCGTGTCGTCCTGCCCGTACGGAAGAGGCCTCCGCCCACGCACCCGGCGGAGGCGATCGCGTTCGTCCGCTCGTCCTCTCTCCTCGGCTCACCCTCAGCTCAGCCTCGGATCCATCCCAGCAGGTCGTGAAAGGCCCGGCCGGTCTTTGTCGGCCGGTGCGTACGAACCACCTTCCTCAGCGGACAGGAGTTCATCAGTGAGGGACCGAACCGCCCCCGCGGCCATCGCCGTCGTCCTCCTCGCAGCGGCGACGAGCCTGGCTGCCTCGGCCTCCGCCACCGCGGCAGCCGAGGCGCCCACGGAGTTCACCGTGGACACCGCGTCCGACGCGGTGGACGCCGACCGGTCGGACGGTGCCTGCCGCACCGCGGCCGGTACATGCAGCCTCCGCGCGGCGGTGATGGCCGCCAACGCCCGGCCGGGCAGCACGATCATCCTGCCTGCCGGCCGCTACCGGCTGACCATCCCGCCCAATCCTCTGCTGGTCATCGGATCGCACCCCGACCCGACCACCGGTGACCTGAACGTCAGCGCGCCCACCACGATCCGGGGCGCCGGTACGCGTACCACCGTCATCGACGCCAACCACGTCGACCGGGCCTTCCGTATGCGGGCGGACACCCGGCTGTCCGATCTCACCATCACCAACGGAGTCGCCAAACAGCGCGAAGTGCCCATCACCGACACCGGTGGCGGCGGTATCGCCAATGCCAAGAACATGACCCTGAGGCGTGTTGCGGTCACCGGGAACTCCGCGGGCTACGGCGGCGGCATCTTCAACATCCCCGACTCGCACCTGGACTTGATCGACAGCACCATCAGCGGCAACACCGCGGGGGAAGCGGGGGGCGTCCGGTTCGACGACAGCGGCACCGTGGTCAACTCGACGATTGCCGACAACCGCGTGACCGACCCCGGCGACCGTCCCGGAAGTCTGGGCGGCTATGGCGGAGGCATCGACATCCGGGGGCTGGGGACCGTGGAGATCCTCAACTCGACCATCACCGGCAACAGCTCGACCGACGGCGGGGGCGGGATCAACATCGCCCCCGCCTACCTGGACAGCCTGCCGTCGCCCATCCCGGACATCATCGACCTGCCCCTGGGACATCTCACCCTGCGGAACTCGATCGTCGCGGACAACACCAGTGGCGGCGCCTCCGACAACTGCGAACGGGCCTTCGCCGACATCACCTCGGAGGGCCACAACATCGACGGCGACGGCAGTTGCCACCTCACCGGAGCCGGCGATCTGCCGAGCCGTACCCCGCGGCTCGGACCCCTTGCCGACAACGGCGGGCCCACGGACACCAACGCGCTGCTGCCCGGCAGCCCGGGCCTCGACGCGGCCGACCGCTGCCCCGCCACCGACCAGCGCGGCGTCGCCCGTCCCCAGGGCGCCGCCTGCGACATCGGCGCGTACGAGCACGCCCCGTGACACCGGAACCCGCCGCGACGGGCGCACCGCACAGCCGGTGCGCCTCGTCGCTCCACGGGTCCCGCTCTCCGGGGCGCTCTTCGGACCGCACCGCCGATCCCGCTCACACGGGCCTCTCTCCACGAACCCGCCGTGTCAACAGACCGGTTCATCGGCCCCGCCCGCCTTGGTGAGGCCGCCGTCCTCGGTCCCCGCGCGAACCCCGCTCCCCCCGGCAGCCCCCTGATGCCGGGGCAGCCGTGATCGTCCTGTGTAGGGCGGGCACGGCGACGACGACGGAAGAAGGGCGTGATGACGTCAACGCTCGGACTGGTTCTGGACGGGCGCCGGGCGTGCCGGCAAGGCTCCGGTGCCCTGGCGAGCCGACAGCGGGCCCGCCTGGCCGCGATGGTTGCTTTCGCGCGGGTCCGCTCCCCGTACTACCGCGAGCTGTACAGCGGTGTGCCGGCACGTGTCGACGACCCTGCCCTGCTGCCCGTGACGCGCAAAGAGACCCTGATGGCGCGCTTCGACGACTGGGTCACCGACTCGGAGGCGACCCTCGACCGGGTACGGGCCTTCGTCGACGATCCCGGCCGGGTCGGCGAGCGCTTTCTCGGCAAGTACCTGGTCTCCACCACGTCCGGTACCACGGGTCACCGCGGGATCTTTCTGCTCGACGACCGGGCGGCGACGGTGGTCAGGGCACTGTCGCTGCGGGCAGCCTCCCGAGCGCTCACCCCTGCCCGCCTGGCACGGATGCTGCCCGGCCGACTGCGGTCGGCACATGTCATCGCCACCGGCGGCCATCTGGCGGCGTACGCGGTCATCACCCGGCTGCGTACGTCCGGCCGCCACCACGCCAGGCGCAGCCGGGTCTTCTCGGTGCACACCCCCCTGCCCGAACTGGTGGACCAGCTCAACCAGTACCGTCCGGCGCTCCTGGCCGGCTACGCCACCGTGATCGCGCTGCTTGCCGGGGAGCAGCTGGCCGGCCGGCTGCGCATCGCCCCGGCCGTCGTGTCGCTCGTGGCCGAAGGGCTCAACGACGCGGAACTCCGGCGCGTCCGCACGGCCTTCGGGGCGCACGTCGTGAACACGTATGCCTGCAACGAGAGCCTTGCCCTGGGCTACGGCTGTTCGCAGGGTTGGCTGCACACCCACAGCGACTGGCTGATCCTGGAGCCGGTCGATGCCGACCACCGCCCCACCCCACCCGGACAGCAGTCCTCCACCGTGCTGCTGACCAGCCTGTGCCGATGGGCGCAGCCGATCCTCCGCTACGACCTGGGTGACAGTGTTCTGTGGCGTGCGGACCCGTGCCCGTGCGGAGACCCGCTGCCCGCGATCAAGGTGCGCGGACGCGCCGCGGACCTGCTGTCCTTCCCACGGCGGGACGGCGGGACCGTCCGCATCGTGCCGATGGCGTTCGAGACCGTCGTCGAGTGCGTCCCCGATGTCGACCTGTTCCAGATCGTGCAGACGGCACCCACCACATTGCGGGTGCGGATACGACCGACCGCCGGGGCGGACCGGACCAGGGTATGGAACTCGGTACACAGCGGGATCGCCGGGCTGCTCACCGCCCACCAGGTGGGCCACGTCGTCGTCGAACGCGCTCCTGAGCCGCCGCAGCAGTCGCCCGGTGGCAAGTACCGGGTCGTCATCCCCCTTCCCTGACGGGGCCCCTTCCCTGACGGGACCCCTTCTCCGGCGGCGCCCCGGGAGGCGCCTTTCTCCGGAAGGCCCTTTTCTCCGGCGGGCCCAGGCCTGCGCCTACGGGCCCGTGGCCCGTCCGTGGCCCGGGTCCGGCGCGGCGGTCTGTGCGACGGCAACGCCGTGGTGGGCGGCCAGAGCCAGCAACGCGACGCGCAGGGGCTCGATCTCCAGGGCGGCTGCCGGGTCGAACCAGCGGGCGACCGCGGTTCCACTCGCCGCTCTGAGGGTGAAGCGGGCCAGTGCGTCCGACACCTCGGGGCGGTCGCGCAGGCCGAAGACGGCGCTCAGCGAGTTCCGGGCCCATGCCCCCAGCGCGTCGCGGTAGTGATGCACCTCGGCCACGGCCGCCGTACTGGCGTCCTGCCGCAGCATGCCCAGTCCCAGCAGCAGCTTCAGCCCGTGCGGATGGCGCTGGAACCCGTCTCGGACCGCCGTGAGGAAGGTGCCCAGGCGCTGTGCGACATCCGCGCCCGGCACCTCGGCCGGGGGCAAGGCCGCCAGCAGATCGACTCTTGCGCGTTCGAGCACCGCCACGTAGATGCCGTCCTTACTGCCGAAGTGCCAGTAGATGGAGCTGGCGGGAAGGCCGCACGCGGCGGAGATCATGGAAATGGACGTGGCGGCGTAGCCGTGCCGCGACATCAGCTCGGTGGCGGTGCCGAGAATCGCGTCGCGGGACCGCACTCCCCGGTGCGGGGCCGGTGCCTCCGTCATGGGGCTGACTCTAGAGGAGCCCCGGAGCCGACGAGGAGAGACCGGCGCTTCCATGGCGTCCGCCCTGGGGCACGGCCGCTCCGCTGTCGAGTGCGGACGGTGAACGCCCTACCACCATCGGTGACTCTCGTGCTCCCCCGGCCGGTCGGGAAGCGCCGCACGTGTGACCCCACCCATAGGGCCTTAGTCCTCTCCGATGGAGGTTCGTAGAAGCGCCGGGGCCCATACCCGGGGCCGGGGCCTCTCGCCCGGGATCGTTGCGGACTTTCCTACGGAGCGGCGTAGTACGTCACATTTTTGCCCTCCCTTTCAGCCGCCGCTAACGATGGCTGCAGTTCGAGAGAGCCGAGTGCCGGGCCGGGCGGAATATCGCCCGCTTCGAAGGTTCCGGCCCGTTCCGCCCATGGAGGCGGGAGCGCTGCTCCCGCAGCCGACCAACCGCATCGGCCTCCCCACGACGTCCCCCGACAGATGAGGTGCATCCGCTTGCCCACCCCCACCCCGACCAGCAGCCGAATCGCCCGACTCCGTAAGTTCTCCGTCGCCGGAATCGCCACCGCGGGTGCCGCGGCCGCGGCGCTCACCCTGGCCCCGTCGCCCGCCCACGCCGCTGAGCCGGCGTCCGGCGGCCAGGCGGCGAAGGTCTCGGCGGCGAGCGTTCCGGCGCAGGCCGACGCGGCGGCGCCGAAGGCGCAGTCCTACCCCGACAACCTCGACGGCTGGATCCGTGAGTCGCTGGACATCATGAAGTCCAAGGGCATCCCCGGCAGCTACGAGGGTCTGCACCGCAACATCATGCGGGAGTCCGGCGGCGACCCGAACGCCGTGAACGACTGGGACATCAACGCGCAGAACGGCACGCCCTCCAAGGGCCTGCTCCAGGTCATTCAGCCGACCTTCGACGCGTACCACGTCGAGGGCACCGCGAATGACCCGACCGACCCGGTCGCCAACCTCACCGCGGCCGCCAACTACGCGGCCGACCGGTACGGCTCCATCGACAACGTCGACTCCGCGTACTGATCCACCGACCGGCGTATGACGGACGGACAGCGCATGCCGTAGAGAGCGGGGCCACCCCCAGGAGGAATCACTCCATGCCGTGGCCCCGCTCCGGTCGCACTCCGCTGATGACACGGCTGCCTTCGCCCCTGGGGGAAGGGACGGGGCCGTGGCGGAGAGCCGGTGGGAGCGTTGTTGTTCCAGGGCAGTGCTGTGGGCATGACTTCCGGCAGGGAGTCATGCCCTCGGCGTTGTTCGCGAAGTGCTGAGGCGCGCGAGGGCGCGCCCGCGACGGGGGCGCGCCGTTACCCGAGCATGTCGGCGAAACGGCGGGCGAACAGGTAGGCGTCCCCGGGCCAGCGTGCGGACAAGTAGGTGCCGTCCTGGACGACGAACGCGGGTGTGTCGTCGGTGGCGGTGCCGCGGCGACGCAGCTCGGTCGGGCCGCGTTCGAACTGCGCGGGGTCGGCGAGGGCGGCGACGACCTCGTCCTGGACGTAGGCCGGGTAGGTGCGGTAGTAGCGGCCGCGCCGCCACGCGGTGAGGTAGTAGGCGCTCCGCTCCATGTACTTGGGCAGGCAGGTGGTGCGCCGGTCGGCGAGGACGCTGCGGCCTGTGACCGGGTCGGGGGTGCGGGCGAGGGCGAGAACACCATGGCAGATCGCGCCGACCGGCCTGTCCAGTCCCCAGAACCGAGCGATCTTCTCGCGCAGCACCTCGGAGCCGAGGTACTGGCGCATACCGGGGGCGTGCCCGCCGGGCAGCACCAGACCGTCGTACTCCTCGGGGCTGAGGTCCGCCCAGGCGGTGGGGTGCCGGTAGGCGGCGTCACCGGTGAGTCGGCGGTAGAACTCCTTCGGCTCCGGCTCCGCGCCGAGCTGACCGAACAGGACGCCCGAGAGCAGCAGCGGATCGGCCTGCGGAGGGCCGTCGCCGCGCTCGGTGGCGAACACCACCTCATGGCCGGCGTCGCGCAACAGCCACCAGGGCACGGCCACTTCGGTGACGTCGAAGTCGCGGTCGGGGAGGGGGATGAGGATACGCACGAAGTCTGACTACCACAGGAGTCGCCGCCGGTGTGAAGCTCCGCCGCCAGCATGCCCGAGTTCCCACCGGCTCAATCGCATGTTCGCCAACCGATACTGGTGACCGACTGTCAGTTTCCTCTTTGTCATCTCTTGCTGAGTACGCGTCAGTGTTGCGTGTCACATGGAACCGCATAGCCGTGAATGAAGAGCAATGCATGTGCTACACCCCTCTGGGGTTGCGAGAAGGATGGGACGGGACGGAAGACGTTGCGGGCAAGACCTGTTCGAGGGAGGTGGCCTTGACAGCGCCTGGTTCATGGTGCTTGCCCTGCACGAGCGTCGAGGACAGGAATCACCGAATGGGCCGGGACAGCTCGGCCAGGAGCGGTGAGATTGCACCTGGAGAGGATCCTCATGAGCACATCGGAAGCCCGGATGGCCGGGCAGGTGGTCGACACGGCTCACTATCCGCTGTCGGAGCCGGACAGCACCGAGTGGAAATCCGTGGTTTCTCGCACACGGCAGGAACTGGAGACTTTTGGGTGCAGCGTGCTTCCCGAGTTCATTCGTCCTTCCCTGGCCGGCACCCTGCAACGGGAATGCGCGACGATCGCCCCTCAGGCGCATTACGAGGTGGAAACCGTCAACGCCTACAACATCGCTGTGGACTCCGCGCTCCCCGAGGACCATCCAGGGCGTATCGCCATCCAGCGCGGCAACGCGTTCGTGCCGCGCGACCGCATCCCCGAGGATTTCATCATCCATCGGCTGTACTCCAGCGCGTTGTTCCAGCGCTTTGTCGCCGACTGCTTCGAGCTGCCCCTCCTCCATGAGCTGGCCGATCCCCTGTCCGCACTGTGTCTCAACGTCGTCACTCCGGGGATGGAACACCCATGGCATTTCGATACGAATGAGTTCACGGTGAGCCTGCTCACGCAGGAGCCGCAGGACGGTGGCATCTTCGAATACTGCCCCAACATCCGGTCCGCGAAGGCGGAGAATTTCGATGACGTTCGCGATGTGCTGGTCGGTCGCGGTGACCACCGGATCCGTCGCCTCTCACTGCGTCCAGGTGATCTGCAGCTGTTCAAGGGCCGTTACTCGTTGCACCGTGTGAGTTCCGTGCAGGGCCGGACCGCGCGCCATTCGGCGATATTTGCCTACAGTGAACGCCCAGGAGTGATCGGCAGCGTGGCCCGGACCAGGCAGCTGTTCGGCCGCGTCCTGCCCCAGCATCTGGCGGCCGAGGGACGCGCTGTGCGTGTCGACCAACTTCTGGATTAGGGAGTCGACCCGGCGATGGGAACCAGCCGACGGCCCATCACCACTCTGCCATCCACCGAGGAGAGCGCCCTGTGCGTTTCGACGCGACCGGAAAAGTTTCACTCGACCACATCTACACGCAGCCCGACCCGCGCGCCTACTTCAGTACCCTGCGCAAGCTTGACTACTGCATTCCCCAGCTCGCCAAGCCCTATTTCGCCAAGCTCATCCAGGAATACCGGGAGTCGCAGCGGGTCCCGACCCCGCACGTGCTGGACATCGGTTGCTCCTACGGCATCAACGCGGCTCTGCTGAAATGCGATGTGACCATGGACGAGCTGTACGAGCGCTACTGTGACGGCGACGCCGGAACACGGACTCGCAGCGCACTGCTGACCCGGGACCGGGAGTTCGTCCAAGCACGTCACCGCTTCCAGCGCACCCGTTTCACCGGCCTCGATACCTCGCAACAGGCCCTCTCGTACGCGCTCTCGGCCGGGTTTCTCGACGGCGCCGTCCATGGCGACCTGGAGGAACACGAGCCCACGGAGAGCCAGCGCGAGGAGTTCGCCGCGACGGATCTCGTGATCTCCACGGGCTGCCTCGGCTATGTCACGGACCGGACCATCTCCCGCGTCGTCCGTGCGTACGGTGAACGCAAGCCCTGGATGGCGCACTTCGTGCTGCGGATGTTCCCCTTCGACCCCATCGCGGAGACCCTGGCGGCAGCAGGGTACGAAACCCTCCAGGTCGAGGGCCTCTTCAAGCAGCGGCGGTTCGCTTCCCCGGAGGAGCAGTCACTCGTCCTGGACACACTGTCGTCCGTCGGAGTGGACGCGCGGGATCTGGAAACCGACGGCTGGCTCTACGCGCAGCTCTTCATCTCCCGGCCGCGCGGCACGAACGGCCGCACCGTCGTGGACCTCGCGACCGCCGAGTAATCTACCCCCAAACCCCACAACTGCCTGGAACGAGAACTCACTTGAACAGTCGTCAGGATACCGAAGCCGCTACCTTCAGCAATGAGGACCTGCTGCCGCGCGTGCCCTTGCCCACCGTGGAGGACAGCTGTCGCAGGTTCATCGACTGGTGCGCACCGCTGCTGACCGCGGACGAATTGGCCGCGACCGAGGCGGAAGTGGCCTCGTTCCTGCGGCCCGACGGCCCCGGGCGCAAGCTCCAGGCGGCACTCGAGGAGTACAACGCCGAGGAGGGCGTCCACAGCTGGCTCGACACCTTCTGGCCGTACCGGTACCTGGGGCGCCGCGACCGTATCGCGCTCAACGCGAACTTCTTCTTCCTGTTCAAGGACGCCGGACAGCGGCAGGTGGAACGGGCGGCCGGGCTCATCGCCGCGGCCCTCAACTACAAGCGGCAGCTCGACGAGGAGCGCATTCCGCCGATCGTCCAGCGCGGACAGCCGCTCACGATGGAGCAGAACAAGTACCTGTTCTCCGCGACGCGCATCCCCGGCCCCGTGCAGGACACCGTCCGCCTTCCCTACAGCGATGAGTGGCCGGGCCCGTCCCGTGCGCGCCACATCGTGGTGTTCTTCCGCGGAAACATGTTCCGCATGGACGTGCTGGGCGCGGACGGCCGCCCCCATTCCCTGGACGATCTCATGGCGGGGCTGCACGCCGTGATGAAGACCGGCGCGGTGCGGTCCGAGCGGGATGCCTCGGTCGGCCATCTCACCACCAAGGCACGGGCGGAGTGGGCGGCGAGCCGGGAGGCCCTGCTCGTCGGCGACCCCGGGAACGCGGAGGCGCTCGACGAGATCGAGACCGCGCTGTTCTGCGTATGCCTGGAGGACTTCGCACCCAAGGACAACCTCGAGGCCTGCGACCACCTGCTCCACGGGGACAGCGGAAACCGGTGGTTCGACAAGGCCGTGTCCCTGATCGTCTTCGAGGACGGCAGGGCGGGCATCAACGTGGAGCACTGCGGTCTGGACGGCACCACGATCCTCAGCTTCGTCGACGCCCTGCTGGGCACACCGGCCGAGGAGCAGTCGCGGCAGTCGGAGGCCCGGTCGCAGGGCATGCCGGCCGTCGAGCCCATCGAGTTCCGGCTCGATGCCGCCCTGCGGGCCGATGTGGGGGCCGCGGCCGAGTCGTTCGCCGCGTACGGCGCGGCCACCGCCACGACCACCGTGTCGTTCGAGGACTTCGGCACAGCCCGGGCCAAGGAGCTGCGGATCTCGCCGGACGCGTTTGTGCAGATGGCCTATCAACTCGCCCACCAGCGCGCCAAGGGACATGTGGGTGCCACGTACGAGTCGATCGCCACGCGGCAGTACCGGCGCGGTCGTACCGAGGCGATGCGCGTCGTCACGCCCGAGGTGCTGCGGTTCGTGGCCGCGATGGAGGACCCCGGGGCCGATACCGGGACCCGCAGGGCGGCGTTCCGGGCCGCCGCCGACAAGCATGTGCAGCGCGCGAAGGAGTGCCAGGCGGGGCAGGTGCCCGAGCAGCATCTGTGGGAGCTCCAGCTGATCCAGAAGCGGCGCGGCGAGACGCTGGGCGTGACCGAGCAGCCCGCTCTGTACGAGAGCCCGGGCTGGCTCACCATGCGGGACGACTATCTGAGCACCAGCTCCGCACCGTCGACCAACATCCAGTACTTCGGTTTCGGGTCGACCAGCAGCCGGTGCATCGGTGTTGCCTACGTACTGCTTCCCGACCGCTTCAATCTCTATCTGAGCACGCCGCTCCCGGTGGCCGAACAGATGTATGTGTTCGCCGACAAGCTCCGGGAAGCGGTGGGCGAACTGCAGGATCTGCTGGCTACCGAGTCCGCGGAGAACTGACGGCCCCAGCCGGTGTCGCCCGGGTCCGGGGGGTACGGCGCGTCGCCGGGCCGGCCGGACCCGGCGCCGCCGTGTACCTGGGACCTGCCCTGAGGGATTCGGGCACATCGACCGGTTATCCCGGCGCTACCGGAGGGTAGGTAGGGTGGCCACGTGGAGATGTTGCACCTGCGGTACTTCGTGGCTGTTGCCGAAGAGCTCAACTTCTCGCAGGCGGCACGCAAGCTGCACATGGCGGCCTCTCCTCTGAGCCGGCGGATCAAGGACCTCGAGCGGGAGCTCGGCCATGCCCTGTTCGAGCGCACCACCCACCGGGTGGAGCTGACACCCGCGGGAGCGGCGTTGCTGCCGATGGCACGCGACGTGGTCGAACGCGTCAACGCGATCCCGTGGCGGCTGCGCGAGGCGGTCCGGCCACGGCGCAACACGGAGTTCATCGGCATGCCGGCCGGAGTGCATCCGTATCTGCGCGACCGGGTCCGGCTGCTCGAGGAAGCCTCCCGTGAGACCTTGGAGCTCAAGCGCTGGCCCGGCACCTCGGCGGGCCTGGTCACCGCCGTACACGACGGCAAGCTGGCGCTCACTCTGGCGCGGCTGCCGGTCTCCGACCCGGCGCTCGAGATCATCGAGGTCATGACGGAACGCCTCGGCGCCGCCGTGCCGGCGGACCTGTTCGCCGGCCGGGAGTCGGTCAGGCTCGAAGACCTGATGGATCTGTCCTATGCGGCCGCGTCCGACGACAGCACTCCGGCTTATTTCGAGGAAATCGATGCGCGGCTGAATTCAGCCGGACTCAAGAAGAGAATTCGTATCGGCACGGCGCAATATTCCGGCGCTTCGGAGCTGATCTCCAGTGGCATCGCCTTCTCGATAACCATGCTCTCCGCGAAGAGTCCGATGCATCTCTACCGGCTGGAGAACGTGGTCGTCCTGCCGGTCGAGGACTTCCAACCCGCTCTCGTCACCGGGTTGTTGTACCGCAAGGACCGGGCGGGCGCCGGAGCGGACCTCGAAGGTCTGATTGCTCAGGCCCGGACCATATTCGGCGAACCGCTTTCCGCCTGAATAACCTCCCTCTGCATTTCTGGCCGATCCAGGAAATGGTATGACTGCTGTGGTCATGCCGGTGTGCCTGACATGATCATTCCCTTTTTCTCTGGTGGCCGTTAATTTCGATGGTGAAACATCGCCGAGCCACAAAGGAACGGGAGAAGTGATGGACAACACGGTCGGGAACACCGCCGGACCACTGGAGGGTGTCCGGGTGATCGACCTGTCGACGGTGGTGATGGGCCCGTACGCCGCGCAGATCCTGGGCGACCTCGGCGCGGACGTCATCAAGATCGAGTCACCGTCGGACACCGTACGGCTGGGCCCGTACCGCAACACCCGCGGAATGACCCCGCTCAACCTCAACGTCAACCGCAACAAGCGGAGCGTGGCGCTGAACCTGAAGGACGAGGCCGACCGCGAGCGAGCGCTGGAGTTGGTCGCAAGCGCCGATGTGCTGATCACCAACATGCGCCATGGCGCGCTGGCCCGCCTCGGTCTCGACTACTCCGAGGCCGCCGCGCGCAACCCCCGTCTGGTCTACGCCCACGCGCAGGGCTTCCGCAGCGACTCCGACCGGGCCGGACACGCCGCGTACGACGAGACGGTGCAGGCCGCCTCCGGGCTGGTGGATGTCGCCAACCGGGCGACGGGCAGGCCCGCCTATCTGCCGACGATCCTCGGCGACAAGGTCTCCGCGCTCACCATCGTCTACGCGGTGCTCGCCGCGCTGCTGCACCGGGACCGGACGGGCGCCGGCCAGCACGTAGAAGTCCCGATGACCGACACGCTCATCGCCTTCAACCTCGTCGAGCACCTGCAGGGCCATGTCTTCGAACCCCCGGTGGGCTCCACCGGGTTCCCGCTGTCCCTGGCCAAGGGACACCGGGCGGTGCCGACCAAGGACGGCCTCGCCTGTGTCATCCCCTACGGTCCGCAGAACTTCCGTGACTTCTTCACCGAGGCGGGCCGCACCGACCTCGCACAGGACCCGCGGGTCAACGGCGAGACCATCGCCGACGCCGACGTCGACGCGCTGATGGACCTCGTCGAGGAGTGCTCGCCCGGTCTGACCACCGAGGAGTGGGAGAGCATCTGCGCCAAGTACAGCATCCCGATGGCTCCGGTGCTGGAACTGGACCGGGCGAGCGAGGACCCGTACGTCCAGGAAGGCCATCTGCTCGACGTGGTCGAGCACCCGACCGAGGGGGCCATCCGCTCGGTCGGCATTCCGGTGCGCTTCTCCGCGACCCCCGGATCCGTCCGGCGGCCGGCGCCGCTGCCCGGGGAGCACACGGACGAGGTCTTCCAGGAGCTCGCCGAGCGGCACTGACCCCGCGTACCGACGCCCCCCGCCCCCACGGGGCCGACGGCTCCGACGACAGGAATGAAGGGCTTCATCGTGAACGACACCCCGGAGGTACGCACCCAGAAGATCGGTGCGTCCCTGCTCATCACCATCGACCGCCCCAAGGCGCGTAACGCCGTCAACGCGGCCGTCGCCGCCGGACTCGCCGCCGCCCTGGACGAGTTGGAGGCGGACCCTGCCCTGCGCGTCGGCGTGCTGACCGGCGCCGAGGGCACCTTCAGCGCCGGAATGGACCTCAAGGCCGCGCTGAAAGGGGAATCACCGGAGATCCCGGGACGGGGGTTCGGCGGACTGACCCAGGCCGAGGGCACCAAGCCGCTCATCGCGGCGGTCGAGGGCTGGGCCATGGGCGGCGGCTTCGAACTGGCCCTGGCCTGTGACCTCATCGTGGCCGCGGAGGACGCCCAGTTCGGACTGCCCGAGGTCAAGCGCGGTCTGATCGCGGCCGGCGGTGGCGTGATCCGGCTGCCCAAGCGGATCCCCTTCCACCTCGCCATGGAGGTGCTGCTGCTCGGTGAGCCCCTCTCCGGTGTGGAGGCGGGCCGGCTCGGCATCGCCAACCGCGTGGTCCCGGCAGCCGAAGTCACCGCCATCGCACTGCAGTTGGCCGAACAGCTCGCCGCCAACGCCCCCCTGGCGCTGGCCGCGGTCAAGAAGATCGTCCGGGCCGCTGACGGAGCACCCGAATCCGAGGCGTTCGCCGCGCAGACGCGCGAGATGACCGCGGTCGTGGCCTCCGACGACGTACGCGAAGGCATGGCCGCGTTCGCCGAGCGCCGCAGCCCGGTCTGGCAGGGCAAGTAAGGCCGGAAAGAAGAGATCATGAAGCAACAGGACGTGCCCCGGCACATCGCCACCCCGCTGGTGAACCCGGCGTACCCGCCCGTCGTACCGCGGTTCACCGACCGCGAGTACCTCAACATCGTCTACCGCACCGACCCCGAGGCCCTGCGTGCGGTGGTGCCCGAGCCACTGGAGATCGACGAACCGCTGGTGCGCTTCGAAGTCATGCGGATGGGCGACGTCACCGGGTACGGGCCCTACACCGAGGCGGGACAGGCGGTCGAGGTCCGTTACGAGGGCGAGCGGGGCGAGTACCTCCACGCCATGTACCTGGACAACTTCCCGGCCACCGCCTCCGGCCGTGAAGCCGCCGCGTACCCCAAGACCGTCGGGGCGCCCGCCCTCTACGCGGACCACGGCGCTCTCGTCGGCGTCCTCGACTACGGCACGCTGGGCGTGGCCCGCGCCACGATGGGCTACAAGCACTACGAGCTGGACCCCGAAGAGGCCAGGGCGCAGATCGCGGTACCGACGTACATGCTCAAGCTGGTCCCCGGGTTCGACGGGGCGCCGCAGGTCGCCCAGCTGGTGCGTACCGAGATCACCGATGTCGAGGTGAAGGGGGCCTGGACCGGCCCGGCCCGTCTCCAACTGTTCGAGCACGTGCTCGCCCCGATGGCCGATCTGCCGGTCCGCGAGGTGGTCTCCGCGAGCCACATCCTCACCGATCTGACGCTGGCTCCGGCCAAACCCGTGCACGACTACCTCGCGCGCTGAACCGATGACGAAGAAGGAAGACCCCCATGAGTGAGTCATTCACCACCGCTGCGGTGGTCGGCGCCGGGACCATCGGGCTGTCGTGGACCGCGCTGTTCGCCGCCCATGGCATGGACGTATGGGTGACCGACCCGCGGCCGGACCTCGCCGAGGCGGTCGAGGCGGCACTGACCGAGTCGGCACCGCACCTCGCCCAGCAGGGCTTGCCGGTGCAGGACATCGCCGGCCGGGTGCATCTGGCGGCGGATGTCGCCGAGGCCGTACGGAACGCCGACGTCGTCCAGGAGAACGGCCCGGAGAACGTCGGCTTCAAGCGGGAGCTGTTCGCCACGCTCGTCCGCGAGGCCCCGGCCCACGCCCTGCTGCTGAGTTCGTCGTCGGCCATCCCCGCCACGGCGTTCACCGATGGACTGGAGGACGCGGGCCGCATCCTGATCGGCCATCCGTTCAACCCCCCGCACCTGGTGCCTCTGGTGGAAGTGGTGCCCGGCGAGCGTACGGACGAGAAGGCCGTGGCACGGGCGACGGACTTCTACCGCTCCGTCGGCCGGGTACCGGTGGTGGAGCGCAAGGAGATCCCCGGCTTCGTCGGCAACCGGCTGCAGAACGCGCTGAGCCGCGAGGCCGTCTACCTCGTCGAGCAGGGCGTGGTCAGCCCGGCCGAGCTGGACGCCGTGGTGGTGAACTCGCTCGGGCTGCGCTGGGCGACCGTGGGGCCGTTCCTCGGAGCGCATCTGGGCGGAGGGCCCGGTGGCTACCGGCACATGGCCGAGCACATCGGTGTGTCGATGCAGAAGATGTGGGATTCGCTCGGCCGCCCCGAGCAGGGCCCCGAGCAGACGGAGCAGCTGATCAAGGCGGTGGAGAGCGCGTACGGTTCCCGCTCCTACGGCGAGCTCGCACAGGAGCGCGACCGCAAGCAGATCGCCGTGCTGGCCGCTGTGGACACCACGAGCGAGCAGGAAAGCCGGGCATGAGGTCGGTGCCTGCCGGGCGTTCCGGGGAACGGTGACCTCTGGTCGCCGATGCCCGGGGCCGGGGACCGACCTGGCCTCCGCGCTCAGCCGACGTCCCCTCGCAGGACGTCCGTACCGTGCCAGCGGCAGATGGTCAGGGCGAGTTGGAGTTCGAAGGCGTTGTCCTCCACCAGGACCCCGTACTTCTCGACGGCCTGCTGGATGCGGTAGTGGACCGTGTTGCGGTGCACGGTGAGCTGTTCGGCCGTCGCGGCGTAACTGCGGTTGGTGGCGAGGAAGACCCGCAGCGTCTCGCGCAGGGACTGCCGCCAGGGCTCGTCCACCGCCAGCCCGCCGAGGGTGTCGGCGACGAAGTCCGCCAACTCGGCCGGTTCGTCCGCCAGCAGCGCGACGGGTGCCACCTGGGCGAAGGAGACCGCACGGGGCGCGGCGTCGCCCGCCGCCAGCGCGACCGTCTTCGCCCGGGAGGCACCGCGGACGCTGCGCCGGAAGCCCTCCAGCCCGGAACGGGCGTTGCCGATGGCCACCCGTACCGGCAGCTTCGCCCGCTCCAGCTCCCGCGCCACCACGCCCGGGTCCACCGCCGGGTGGGCCTTCACCGGGAACCAGATACGGGCGTCCGTCTCGTCCGTCGGCACGAGCAGGGGCTCCCCGCGGGCCTGGAAGACCCGGTGCAGAAGCGTGCTCAGGCGCTCCAGGATGCCCATCGCGTCGACCGGGCCCACCGAGCGGTTGGCCCACCCCTCCACGGCGAGATGGGTTCCGGCCATGCGGTAGCCGAGGGCGGTCTCGGCCTGTTCCACGTTGGGGGAGGGGGCGTTCAGCAGCTGGCCGACCCAGTGCTGGCGCAGCGCGCCACGGCTGCTCACCCAGCGCTCGCGCTCGTCCTCGTAGGCCCGGGCGACCTGTTCGGACACCCGGTCGACGTACGCCGAGGTGATGCCGACCAGCTGCATGACCGTGTTCGCGGGGTCCCCGCCCGGCAGCTTCATCGCTTCGCCGAGGACCAGGTCCAGGGAGCGCGCCTGCCCCAGCCGGTAGGCGCGCAGCAGTGCCGACATGGGGACGTCGCGCTGGGCGAGCCGGCGGGCGTAGGAGACGGCCGACGGCGGGGCGTCCACGCTCCGCGGGTCGATGCCGTTGCTCATGATGTGCAGGGCGCTGACGATGTTCTCGGTGACGCTCGCCTCGAGCAGGCTGTGCAGTCTCTCGTCGTGGTCGAGGACCGCGATCTCCCGCTCGATGATGGTGATGAGCGTCGCGATGAGGTCGTCGCGGTGGGGCAGTACGGCATCCGCCACCCGTGCGACCGGGTCCCGGTCCCTGTCCACGTCGGCGCTCCTTTCCCGGCCGGTCCTCACCGGGTGAGAAACCGTAGCGCGGACCGCGCGGCGTTGTACCCGCACAGACCGTGGGCTCCGGGCCCGGGCGGGGTGGCCGCCGAGCACAGGTACACGCCGGGGATACCGGTGCGGTACGGGTCGGGGGCCGGCCGTGGGGGCAGCGCCGCCTGGAGCGCCGTCTTGGCTCCCGTGACGATGTCGCCCCCGACGTAGTTCGGGTTGTAGCGGGGGAAATCCGTGGTCGAGCGGACGAATCGGCCGACGATCCGGTCCCGGACGCCCGGCGCGAACCGTTCGATCTGGTCGAGCACGGCGTCCGTGGCGTCCCCGCGGTAGCCGTGCGGGACGTGCGCGTAGGCGTAGACCGGGTGGACGTCGCCGGCCGAGCGCCCCGGGTCGGCCAGGTACTGCTGGCAAACCAGGACGAACGGGCGCTGCGGCATCCGGCCCCGGTGGATCTGCGCCTCGGTGCCGACGACCTCCTCCAGGGTGCCGCCGAGGTGCACGGTGCCGGCCCGGCGGCAGGCCTCGTTGATCCAGGGGACCCCGCCCTCGACGGCCAGATCGACCTTGAAGGCCCCCGGCCCGTGGCGCCATCTGCGGTAGGCGCGCCGGACATGGGCGGGCAGGCGGTCCCCGCAGATGTCGGCGGCGGCGCCCGGGGCGAGGTCGAGCATGACGATCCGGGTCGGGGGCAGCTCGTCGAGGGACCGCACCCGTACGCCCGTCTCGACGGTGCCGCCCAGCTCCTTGAGCTCGGCGGCCAGCGCGTCGGTGATCGCCCGGGATCCACCGCGGGCCACCGCCCAGCCGTGCCGGTGTCCGGCTGCGATGAGCATCAGGCCGATGGCCGGGCTCAGGGGGCGGGTCAGGGGGTGGAAGGCGTGAGCCATCACTCCGGCGAACAGTGCGCGGGCCTCGTCGGTCCGCCAGCGGCGGGCCACCGCGGTGGCCGGCTGGATCGCGGACAGGCCGAACCGGGCGAGCCGGAACGGGTGCCGGGGTACATGCAGCAGAGGACGCATGACGTCCTCGGACAGCGCGTCGTAGTCCGAGGCCAGCGGGCCGAACAGCCGGCGCCAGGCCGGGCCGTCCGCGCCGAGGCGGGCCTCGGTCTCCTCGACGGAGCGGACCATCACCCCGGCAGCGCCGGAGTCCAGCGGATGTGCGAGGTCGACCTCGGGGAACAGCCACTCCAAGCCGTGCCGGCCCAGGTCCAGGGACTCCAGGAACGGGGAGCCGACCGCCATGGGGTGCACTGCCGAGCAGTGGTCGTGCACCGCTCCGGGCACGGTCAGCTCACCGGACCTGGTCCCGCCGCCGATCTCCTCGGCGGCCTCCAGGACGGTGACCGCCACTCCCTGCCGGGCCAGGGCGACGGCGGCGGCCAGCCCGTTCGGGCCGGCCCCCACCACGACCGCCTCACTCATGCGCGGTCACCACCGGCGTGCCCGCGGGCCGTACGGCGCTCCCGGCGGGCCGGACAGGGATCGAGGGGCTGTCCTCGTCCAGCCACGGCTGTCGGACGATCATGTCCTTGACGTCCACGTACCCCTCCTCGATACGGCCGGTCGCGGCATCCATGATGCGGTAGTGCTGGTGCTGCCTGTGAAGGGGCTGTGACTCCAGGACGATGACGCGCAGCTCGCCCTCCTCGAAACCGCAGCGCTCCTGAACCGCCTCCAGCAACTGCTCGTTGTGGAGATGGCCCTCACCGAAGTTCCAGCCCAGCACCCCGCCCGCCACGTACTCGCCGTCGCGCAGGTCGTACGCCTCCGTGTCGTCCACCGCGCGGGGGAGCAGACCGTTGAGGGCACGGCCGTGGGTGTGCATCGAACGCCAGACCATGCCCTTGTGCAGCATCAGATCGGCGAGCTCGTCGCCGTAGAGCGCGACGAGCTGGTCCTTCGCCATACCGGCGGCCTTGGTGATGTGCGTGTTGAGCTTCTGCTCCGAGCCCTTGCGGAAACACCAGGTGCTGGTGGCCCAGTTCCCGGCGTAGTAGCGCATCGAGGGCAGGAACGACACCAGGTGCGGCTTGATGTTGCCCAGGGCGGGGACGGCGACCACGCACACCAGCAGCAGGGCGGCCAGGAGAGGGGACTCCACGGAGCCCACCCCGATCGCGGCGTGGTGCCCGAAGAGGAACACCGCCGAGTAGATGAAGAAGACGTTCCACTCCAGCGGGACGCCCATGGGGAACGTCGACATGATGTGGAGATGGAAGACGACCATGAGCGCCAGCGCGGCGGTCGTGGTGATGCCGCCATGGGACAACAGGAGCACCACGGGCACCACGTACTCGATGACCGTACCCGTGTGGGCCAGGAACGCGGGCAGCTTGGACGGCCGCAGGTCGTCCGGGAAGTTGCGGTAGAGCTTGCGCTTGATCCAGGCGATCCGCTGCAACGGGCTGTTGCTGATCATGATGGCCACGACGAACGGGAAGTGGTGGTTGAGCTTGGAGGTCGCCGCGCCCCACCACAGGGCCAGCATCACCAGCTTCAGACCGACGATCATGTCGATGAAGGGGAAGAAGAACACCAGCAGGGTCAGCCCGTAGTGCTCACCGCGGGCGGCGAGGAAGACGGTCTTGTCGCGCAGCCCGAGCAGGGCGAGGGAGAGGACCAGCGGAATCAGCCGCACCGGTTCGATCAGACCGACGGCGTTCTCCCGGGGCACCGGTCCGGCGGTCCCGGGTGAGCACAGCAGCCACACCGCCGAGCCGATCACGGCCGCGTACAGCGCAACATCGACCGCCGTACGGCGGGTGCCCCGGGTGAGCGGTACCTTGCCGGGCCAGGCGGGCAGCCGGACGGTGCCGGGCCGCAGGAAGTGCAGAAAGGCGCAGACCGGTGGCATGAAGCGGAGGGTCAGCGGGCCGGATCCGCAGCCGAGGCCGAGCACCTCGAACAGCAGGGTCCAGACCACGATCTTCTGGTACACGATCGGCTCGGTCCACCAGGACGCGATGTCGCCGACCGTGCCGAGTCCCGGCGTGGCCGCGGTGATGGCCACGCCGCCGAGCACATAGCCCACGATCTTGACGACATAGAGGACGTAGACCGCCCCCGGTGTGCCGAAGCCGTTCTCGGCCCAGTGCCGGGCCAGCGGACGGAGGCGCTGCAGATACGGCCGCGACCGCCATTCCTGGACGTCGAAGTCGGGTGGTTCCGGCGTGATGAAGCCCATGACGAACCTTCGTTTCCCGCCCGAGGGCGAAGGGGGAGAGGGGGGCGGCTCAGGCTGCGGAGGACGCGGGGGAGACGAGCCCGGCCCGGAGAGCGGGCTTGTCGATCTTTCCCACGGGGTTCTTGGGGAGCGCGTCCAGCACGATGACGCGTTCGGGGCGCTTGTAACGGGAGAGCGCGCCGCTGCAGAGGCCGAGGAGGTCCTCGGTCGTGGCGGTGGTGTCCGGGCGCAGCACGACGAAGGCGACGGGCACCTCGCCGAAGACCTCGTGCGCCTCGCCGACGACAGCCGCCTCGAACACCTCGGGGTGGCCGTAGAGGACCGCCTCGATCTCCTTGGGGTAGATGTTCTCCCCACCGCGGATGATCATGTCCTTGATGCGGTCGACGAGCACCAGATAGCCGTCCTCGTCGAACCGGCCGATGTCACCGGTGTGCAGCCAGCCGTCGACGACCGTACGGGCGGTCTCCTCCGGCTTGTTGAGGTAACCGCGCATGACATTGGCGCCGCGCAGGACGACTTCACCGGTGGCGCCCCGCGGCAGCAGTTGCCCCGAGGGGTCCATGACGCCGACCTCCTGGCCGGGCATGGGCAGGCCCACTGTTCCGGGTTTGCGGAGTCCGTCCACGGGGTTCGTCGTCGAGGCGCAGGTGCCCTCCGACAGGCCGTAGCCCTCCACGATGGGGATCCCGTACCGGCTCTCGAACCGTTCGATGAGCTCGGCGGGCATCGGCGCGGCCCCGCAGGCGGCGTACCGGACGGAGGAGGTGTCGGGCCGCTCCGTCTCCGGGAGCGCGGCCAGCATCGCGTAGATCGCGGGCACGGCCGAGAAGCGGGTGGGGCGTACCGCCTCGATGGTCCGGAAGAACGTCTCGGCCTTGAAGCGGCCGGAGATGGTGACCCTGCCGCCCGCGAGCAGCGGGGTCAGCACACTCACGACGATGCCGTTGACATGGAAGAGGGGGAGGACCAGCAGACTGTGGTCGTCCTCGGATACGTTCGACACCTCGATCATCATCGTCGACATCGCGGTGAGGTTGGCGTGGGTGAGCATGACGCCCTTGGGGCGCCCGGTCGTGCCGCTCGTGTAGATCAGCAGTGCGAGGGCATCGGCGTCGGGGTGCGTCGCGCCCTGCCCGGTGCCGGCCTCGCCCGCGGCGCCCCCGGAACTCCCGGGGTCCGCGGCGCCCCCGGAGCCCGCGCCCCCTGGGGCCACGGGCTCAACGGCCTCGGCGGCCTTGCGGAGTTCGGCGACATCGATCCTGTCCACACTGAGGGCCGGGGCGTCGTCCTGGCTGATGACCACCCTCGCGGACGAGTCGGCGATCTGGTACTCGGCCTCGTTGGCCGTGAGCGCCGGATTCACCGGGGTGACCGCCGCGCCCAGCCGCCAGGCCGCGAAGAGGGCGACCACGAACTCGACGCGGTTGGGCAGCATCACCGCCACCACGTCGCCGCGTCCGATCCCGCGGTCCCGCAGACAGCTCGCGGTCGCCCTGACCCACGTCAGGAAGTCGGCGTTGCTCAGGCGTACCGCGTCGTCGGCGACGCTCGGGGCATCGGGGCGCTGCGCCGCACGCGCATCGGGCAGTTCCGCACAGTGCATTTCGGGTCCTCCGTCACAGTCCGTCCGCCGCGTTGTGGTGAGAGACAGTACGAACGCCTCGCGTCGCGGGCCCATAGGCGCGGGAGACGACTCCTGCGGTGCCGGTTGTGCGCGGAGCACAGTGGTAGGGCACGCCCCGTCCGCCCCGGGCACGCCCTGTCCGGCCCCGGCCCGGCCGCGTCCGCCCCCGCCCGGCCGCGTCCGCCCCGGGTACGTCTGGGGGCGGGGGCCGGGGCAGGCCGGGCCGGGGCCGGCGGTGACGGGCGGCCGGGCCGAGCGACCGTGGCCTGCGGCCATGGGTGAACCCCGGTGGCGGACGACCGGCCCGCCGTTCCCTTCATGCCGCCTGCCGGATGCCGGTGTGGGAGCGGAGAGTTGGCCACGGCTGCACGAGGCCTTTGTCCGCCTTCGGAATACCTGAACGGAATTGGCCGAACGGGAATCCTCTGCACGAGGCCCCGGGCCGGGGTCGAGGCATCGCGGTGCGAGGACGGGGAGCACGTCTGCGAGGAGCCGCCGGCCGACTGTGTGACATCGGGCCGGTGTGTCCCTTTCATCGGTACAGGCCGATGAAAGGGGATATCGGCTGAAGGGGCCGACTTCCAGACGCCGTAGAGGGGCGAGCGCAGTCGGGCCGCAATCCGTAGCAGTACTTCATGCATTGATGAGTTCGCCTGCTTCACCCATGGCGGACAGCTGTCGCGTACGTACGTTATTTCGGCCGACGAAGTCATTTGCTCCGAAGGGCGCTGTAGGCGCCAGTAGCCGAAACATGGCGGCCGGATAAACGACCTCTCCGTCAGAGGATCTACACATCGTGTACGCAGCATGCACACAGCAGGCCGGGAGCCCTCGCCTGGCCCCGTGAGTGTCGGGGCAGATGTGGGAGCTATGTCCCACCCTGATCAACGACCGCCGCCGAAACGGGTAATTGGCCGGTGAACCATGTGAAGAAGTTGTCACCACGCGGCAGGCGAAGTCGCACGTCAGCACGGTGTGCAGCGGAGACGCCGGACCAGCCGGGTGGCCGGGCGGCCCGCCCGCGTGCTTATATCGTCCGTGACGCGGGAGTTGTAGAAAATGAGTTCCCGATTCCCGGGGACTGGACGACCGTTGACCGGTCCGGTATTGGCGCGAGCCGAGCCCGGCCAACCTTTTGAGAATCCCCCAAAAAAGCAACGAAGGGAACGCAGGTCATGCGTAACGACTTCACCCCCCAGGTCGAGACCCGCGAGATTGCCGACAGCGACCTGGACAACGTTTCCGGCGGTCTGGTCGGTCAGGTCGTCGGCACCGCTCTGGGTACCGTGGGCACCGTGGACGCCGCTCTGCCGACGGTTGCGGACGTCAACGGTCTCGCCGCCCAGACCACCGGCCTGAACCCCGCCGGGATCGCCGCCAGTGCCACGGGCCTCTGACGGCGACGTTCGTCACCAGGCTTCCTAGCCGAAGGCATTACCCGGCCCACGGATACTGCTGAATCCACCAGGGTCGGCCATGAACCCCGGAGCTGGTGTTCCGGGGTTCATGGATGCCGACGGCCGAGTCCGTCGGCCGGTATCTGCGCACCTCGGAGCCTGTGTTACGGTCATCCACCGTTGTGCTGACCGTAGATATGCAGTTGAAGGAATAGTCCTGTGGAGTTCCGGCAAAAGGCGCTTTCCAAGCTGCAATCGCCCGAGGAGCTCGACGTACCCGTACGCTTCGCCCGGCCGCAGGGCCGGCTGGTGCTGGCCGTCACGGTCGTCCTGATGGCCGCCGCCTCCTTCTGGGCCGTCACCGGCACCGTCTCCTCCAAGCTGAGCGCCCCCGGCATCCTCACCCATGCGCAGGGCAGTTACGTCCTGCAGAGCCCGTTCGCCGGCCAGGTCACCGCGGTCCTCGCGAAGGAGGGCGACACCCTGCCCGCCGGAGCTCCCGTGCTGAAGGTCCGCACGGAGCGGGGGGACCGGGCCGTACGTACGGTCGCCGCGGGCCGGGTGACCACTCTGGTCTCGAAGATCGGTGCGGTGGTCACCACCGGAGCCGATGTGGCGACCGTGGAACGGATCGACCGGCCCGACGACCCTCTGGTGGCCATGTTGTACGTGCCGGGCGGCAGCGGGCCGACGGTCCCCGCGGGTGCCCGGGTGGACCTGACCGTCCAGTCCGTGCCGTCGCAGCAGTACGGGGTGCTCCGGGGCCACGTCAAGGCGGTCGGCCGCGTCCCCCAGACCCAGCGGCAGATCACCGGTTTCCTCGGTGACAGCCAGTTGGGTGAACAGTTCTCGGAGAAGGGCCAACCCGTGGCGGTCATGGTGGAACTGGACCGGGCGGCGGGGACCAAGTCCGGGTTCACGTGGTCGTCCGATCAGGGCCCGCCGTACGCGATCGACTCCACGACCCTGGTGAGCGGTGCGGTCCATCTGACCGCGCAGCGCCCGATCGACTGGCTGCTCCCGTGACCGCGGCCGACGACTCCCCGGCGACCCAGCGGCTGCCGGCCGCAGGCGGCAGGCACCGTCCGAACGCGAGCGGCCAACGGCGCCGTCCGAACGCGAGCGGCCAGCGGCGCCGTCCGAACCGGGCGAGGCGGCCCGAGCCGAAGCCCAAGAAGCAGAGAGCCGTCCGCAGCCCCACCGTGCTCCAGATGGAAGCCGTGGAGTGCGGGGCCGCCGCGCTGGCCATGGTGCTCGGCCACTACGGCCGTCATGTCCCCCTGGAAGAGCTCCGTATCGCCTGCGGTGTCTCCCGTGACGGATCCCGGGCCAGCAATCTGCTCAAGGCGGCACGCGGATACGGCCTCACGGCCAAGGGCATGCAGATGGAGCCGTCGGCCCTGGCGGAGGTGCGGCCCCCGGCCATCCTCTTCTGGGAGTTCAACCACTACGTCGTCTACGACGGCATGGGGCGGCGCTTCGGCCGGCGCGGCGTCCACATCAACGATCCGGGCCGGGGCCGCCGCTTCGTCCCGATGGAGGACTTCGACACCAGCTTCACCGGCGTCGCGCTGACCTTCGAGCCCGGCGACGGGTTCCGCCGGGGCGGCCGGAAGCCGGGGATCATGAGCGCCATGCCCGCGCGGCTGCGCGGCACGTCGGGCACGATGCTCGCCGCGCTGATCGCCAGCTTCCTGCTCGTCGTCGTCGGCGCCGTGGTACCGGCCCTGAGCCGGACCTACATCGACATGTTCCTGTTCGGCAACCAGACGTCGTTGCTGAGCGTGCTCTTCGCGTCGATGGCGACCATGGTGGTGCTCACCGCCGTACTGACCGCTCTCCAGCAGGCGAATCTGCTGCGCGGGCGCATCATCTCCTCCACCCTCAGCAGCGCCCGGTTCCTCAGACATCTGCTCAGACTGCCGGTCACCTTCTTCTCCCAGCGCAACCCGGCCGACCTCGTCCAGCGCCTCCAGTCCAACGACACGGTGGCCGAGACCCTGGCCAGGGACCTCGCGGCGGCCGGCGTCGACGCGGTGGTGGTGGTCCTGTACGCGGTGCTGCTGTGGACGTACGACCCCCAACTCACCGTGGTCGGGGTGATGATCGCGCTGCTCAACGTGGCGGCGATGCGCGTGGTGATCCGTATCCGGGCCATCGGTACCCAGAAGCTGCGCGCGGACAGCGCCCGGCTGACCAACACCTCGTACAGCGGGCTCCAGCTGATCGAGACGATGAAGGCCACCGGAGGCGAGAACGGGTACTTCCGCCGTTGGGCCGGCCAGCACGCGACCACCCTGGACCAGCAGCAGCGCCTGGGCGTACCGAGTGCGGCGCTGGCCGTCGTCGCGCCCACGCTCGCGGCCCTGAACAGCGCGATGATCCTGCTGATCGGCGGAGTCCGGGCGGTGGAAGGCCATATCTCCATCGGCCTGCTCGTCGCCTTCCAGGCGCTGGTGACCAGCTTCACCGCGCCGATCACCCGGCTCAACGGGGTGGCGGGCCGGATCCAGGACTTCGCGGCGGACGTGGCGCGGCTCAAGGACGTCGAGAGCTTCCCGGTGGACTCGCTGTACGCGCGGCGTGAGCCGGCCGCGAGCACGCGCCGGCTCAAGGGCCATGTGACCCTGGAGAACGTCACGTTCGGATACAACCCGCTCGACAAGCCGCTGCTCACCGACTTCTCGCTGTCGGTCGGCCCCGGACAGCAGGTGGCGCTCGTCGGCGGGTCCGGCAGTGGCAAGTCCACCGTCTCCCGGCTGATATCCGGCCTCTACAGTCCGTGGGAGGGCGCGATCCGGATCGACGGGCAGCGGCTGGAGGACATCTCCCGCAGCGCGCTGTCCGCCTCGGTCTCGTTCGTCGACCAGGACGTCTTCCTCTTCGAGGGCAGTGTCCGTGACAACATCGCGCTGTGGGACCCCTCGATCCCCGACGAGGCCGTGGTCGCCGCCCTCAAGGACGCCGCCGCCCACGATATGGTCGCCCGTCGCCCCGGCGGCATCCACAGCCGGGTGGAGCAGGACGGCCGCAACTTCTCCGGCGGCCAGCGGCAGCGGCTGGAGATCGCCCGGGCGCTGGTCCGACGGCCGAGCGTCCTCGTCCTCGACGAGGTGACCAGCGCGCTGGACGCGGAGACCGAGCAGGTGATCATCGACAATCTGCGGCGGCGCGGCTGTGCCTGTGTCGTGATCGCGCACCGGTTGAGCACGGTGCGCGACAGCGACGAGATCGTCGTACTGGACCGCGGCACGGTCGTGGAGCGCGGGCGCCACGAGGACCTGGTCGCGACCGGGGGAGCCTACGCCGAGTTGGTCAAGGAGCATTGACGTGACATCCGTTCACCACCCCGTGGTCCCGGGCGGCCAACCGGCGGGCGATGTGGTGGTCGGCGCTCTGGGCGCCCTGGGCACGGCGGTGGACTGCACGGGCAGAAGCAGCCTGGCGCTGGAGGGGCCCCATGTGCTGTGGCTGGTCGTGGACGGCGCGATGGACCTGTTCGCAGTCGACGCCGCCGGCCAGGGCCACTGGCACTTCCTCGGGCGTCTCGGTGCGGGGACGCTGCTGCTCGGACCGGTCGAAGGTCCGCAGCATACGCTGGTCGCCAGGCCGTTGCAGGGCTGCGTGCTGCACCGGATCCCGCTGCGTGAGCTGTACCGGCCCGAGTGGGGTGACACCGGCCAGTACCCCGTGTACAGCGACCAGTGGTCGTACTACGGCCCCGAGGGCGGCCTCAGCCCGCTGGAGGACGCGTTCGCCCGGGGCGTGGGGCGCAGTCTGCGCGTCCTGTTCGAAGCTCCCCTGGACGGACAGCCGGTGCAGACCCCGGGAGAGCCCGGTCCGGGGGCACCGGGAGCGGCGGGGGCCGCCGACGCGTACGAATCGGCCGACGAGAACATCCTGTGGATGCCGGTGGACCCCGGCAGCGTGCAGTACGGCGCCGCGTACAGCGCGGACGCGGCGGGCGATCTGCTGATCGACGGCGCGATGTGGCAGCGCATGGTCAACCAGCAGTCGCGGCTCCTCTTCGCGCTGGACAGCTGGATCGAACGGCTCGAGCGTGCGCACGAGGACCGGGCGGCGGCCGGTATCAAGGCCGGTGAAGCGGTCCGCGCGCAGGCGGATCAGGCGCTGGTGGCCTCCATCGGCCGGACGAGGAGAGGCGCGGCCGGCCGGAGCGAGGGCACGGACGACGCGACGCTGGCCGTCTGCCGCCGGGTCGCCGACGCGGCGGGGATCACCTTGTCGCCGCCCTCGGGCGGCGGCTCCTTGAGCGGCCGGATGAGCCCGGTCGAGCGCATCGCGCTGAGCTCGCGGCTGCGGACCCGCGTGGTCAAGCTCTCGGAGCGCTGGTGGCGGGAGAACTCCGGGCCCCTGGTGGGCCACTGGTCGGAGTCCGGGGATCCGGTCGCGCTGCTGTGGCGGCGGGGCCGGTACGAGGCGGTGGACCCCACCACCGGCGAGCGGACGAAAATCGGCAAGGCGAACGCGGACGACCTCGAGCCGCGCGCCGTCATGTTCTACCGTCCGCTGCCCGAGCGGCCCGTCTCCGCCTGGGGGCTGGTCCGCTTCAGTCTGCGCGGCACCCGGCTGGACCTGCGCAATCTGATGCTGGGCGGTCTTGTCGCCGTCGGCCTCGGTGCGCTGGTGCCGATCGCGACCGGACAGGTGCTCGGTGTCTTCGTACCGAACGCCGAGACGGGTCTCATCGTCCAGACGGCCATGGCGCTGGTGGCCACCACCATCGTCTCGGCCGCCTTCATGCTGCTGCAGAACATCTCCCTGCTGCGCATGGAGGGGCGCATCGAAGCGACCCTGCAGCCGGCCGTCTGGGACCGGCTGCTGCGGCTGCCGACCCGGTTCTTCTCCCAGCGCTCCACCGGAGAGCTGGCCAGCGCGGCCATGGGCATCAGCACCATCCGCCGCACGCTGTCCGGTATCAGCTCGATCGCCGTACAGGCCGGCACGGTCGGTGCCGTCAACCTCGTCCTGCTGCTGTGCTACAGCGTCCCGCTGGCGCTGATGGCGATGGGCCTGCTGGCCGTCATCGCCACGGTCTTCTTCGGGCTGGGCATGTGGCAACTGCGGTGGCAGCGACGGTTGATCGAGCTCGGCAACAAGCTCAACAACCAGGCCTTCCAGACCCTGCGCGGACTGCCCAAACTGCGGGTCGCCGCGGCGGAGAGCTTCGCCTACGCCGCCTGGGCACGGGAGTTCGCCGGCAGCCGCGAGCTGCAACAGCGGGTGGGCCGGATCAAGAACCTGATCACGGTCTTCAACGCCGTCTATCTGCCGCTCTGCACACTCATCATGTTCATGCTGCTCGCCGGTCCGGCCCGCGGGAGCCTGTCGCCCAGCAGCTTCCTCACCTTCAACACGGCCGTGACGATGATGCTCACCTCGGTGACGCAGCTCACCGGGGCGCTGATCTCGGCAGCGTCCGTTCTCCCGATGTTCGAGCAGATCAAGCCAGTGCTGGACGAGCTCCCCGAGGTACGGGGAGGCAGCACCCAGCCCGGTGCCCTGTCCGGCGAGATCGAGACCAGACAGCTGTCCTTCCGCTACAGCGAGGACGGGCCGCTGGTGCTCGACAACGTGTCCTTCCGGGTGCGTCCCGGCGAGTTCGTGGCGATCGTCGGGGCCAGCGGCTGCGGCAAGTCCACCCTGCTGCGGCTGCTCATCGGCTTCGACAGGCCCACCTCGGGCGACGTCCTCTACGACGGCCAGGACCTGTCGGCTCTCGACCAGGCATCGGTGCGCCGGCAGTGCGGCGTCGTGCTGCAGAACTCCCAGCCGTTCAACGGCTCGATTCTGGACTGCATCTGCGGCGCCGAGATGTTCTCCCTGGAGGAGGCGTGGGAAGCCGCCGCGATGGCGGGCCTGGCCGAGGACATCAAGGCCATGCCGATGGGGATGCACACCATGCTCTCGGACGGCGGCGGCACCGTCTCCGGCGGGCAGCGCCAACGTCTGATGATCGCCCAGGCCCTCATCCGCCGCCCGCGCATCCTGTTCTTCGACGAAGCCACGAGCGCCCTGGACAACGAGACCCAGCGCATGGTGACCGAGAGCACCCGCAGTCTGAATGCCACCCGCATCGTGATCGCCCACCGGCTGTCCACCGTCATGGACGCCGACCGGGTGATCGTCATGTCGGACGGCCAGGTGGTCCAGCAGGGGCCGCCCGCCGACCTGCTGGCCGATGCGGGCGGCCTCTTCCACGAGCTGGTTCGCCGACAGATTCAGTGAACCTTCCCCGTCCCCTCGTACAGACCCCCGTCCAGTACGAGGGGACCGGAACCGGCCGCGATGTCTCGATCGCCGCCGCCCCGCCTCCGGTCCTCTTCCTCCGTCGGGCGAAGCGCCCCCGTCGGGAGGTGACCCCCGGCGACCGCCAACGGATGGTGGACCGGCTTCAGTTGCGATCCAACATGAGTTGACGTCCGCTGTCGACGTGGACGTTAGGAGGTCGCCACGACCGATGTCAACTGGTGTGGGACAGAGGCCATGTCGACTCGCACATGGGTGTAAAGCTACATTGTGCTGCGAGGGATGGAGGCGAGAGCATGACCAACTCCGGCGACGCCCCAGAGCGCACGCTGGCCGACAAGCTGAACCACCTGTTCGAAACGGTGGTTCCGGCCGGTCGTGCCCCGTACAGCACCGAAGAGGTCGCCAGAGCCATCACGGCGAGCGGCGTACCGATCTCGGGCAGCTACATCTGGCTGCTGCGCAAGGGACAGCGGGACAACCCCACCCTGCGCCATCTGGAAGGTCTCGCCAAGTTCTTCGGCGTGCCTCCGGCCTACTTCTTCGACGACCGGGTGACGGCGGATGTGAATGCCGAACTCGGCCTGCTCACCGCCCTCCGGGACACCCGGGTGCAGCATGTCGCCCTGCGTACCGCCGGCCTGTCCCCGCAGAGCCTCAGCTCGATCGGCGAAGTGATCGAGCGGGTCCGCGAGTTGGAGGGGCTGCCTCGGGAGCCCACCGACGGAACCCTGTAGCATCGCTGGGGACGACCGTTAAGTGATCGTTTCCATTTGGGTGCACGGGGCTGGGGCCGGGCGGGAAGGTGAGGCAGTGACATCCCGGGGCGTGAAGCGGCGCTGTCGCCTTCTCCTCCGCGGCATGGACATTCCCTCGCCCCTGGACGTACGGGTGTTGTGCGACCGTGTGGCCGAGCGCTCCGGCCGCCCCATCCGTCTGGAGCCGATCTCCCTGCCCGCCTCCGGGCCCTGCGGCCTGTGGGTCGCGACCGGCACCTGCGACTACGTCTTCTACGAGCAGGACACCAGCCGTCTGCACCAGGAGCACATCATCGCCCATGAACTGGGCCATGTGCTCTGCGGCCACGAGGCGGCCGCGGTCATGAGCGAGGACTCCTCCCGGCTGCTCCTTCCCCATCTCGACCCCCGGATGGTCGAGCAGGTGCTGCACCGGACCCACTACAGCACCGTCGAGGAGCAGGAGGCCGAAGTCATCGCATCACTGATACTCCAGGAGGCGCACCGCCGGACGCGGGAACCCACCTGGACCGTGCCGTCCGGCGCGGCCGACGTCCTGGAGCGAGTGGACCGCTCGCTGCGCCACGTTCCCAGAGAGCCCTCGTGAATTTCTATCTGCACCCGCTCTGCGCCGTGATCGCCTGGCTGGCGCTCTTCTACAAGATCAGCGACGTGCGGCGCTCCTCGCGCGACTACGCCCTGATCGCGCTCTGTTCCGTCCTCGCGTTCTCCGCGCTGAGTTTCACGCTGTCCCACCCGCTGGTCTGGCCGCGGGTCGACGGGCTCCTGGGCTTTCCCAACAGCGCCGCCCTCGTGTCGCAGTGCTGCGTGGTGATGGTGGTGGTCAGCCAACAGGTCGTCCTGGTCTTCTGGTCCCACACCTCACAGCGGTCCGCCTGGCGCGCGGCGCGGACGAGGCTGCTGACCGCGGCTCTCGTGCTGGCCGCGCTCATCTCGCTCTTCCTCTCGATGTCCCCGGCCGAGCAGCGGCCCAAGGACTTCACGCTCCACTACGCCGATCACCCGCTGTACGCGACGTATCTGCTGCTCTACATCGTCTACTACGCGTTCGGAGAGATCGAGATCGGGCGGCTGAGCCATCGGTACGCCAAGGTCTCCCACCGCCTGTGGCTCCGCCGGGGGCTGCGCCTGATCGCCCTGGGGGCCTTCGTCACCCTCGGCTACAGCACCATCAGGATCGCCAACCTCGTCGCGGTTCCCCTCTCCCTGGACCTGCGCGCCTGGGAGCCCGTCGCATGGTTCTGCGGTGACATCGGGGCGCTGCTGACGCTCATCGGCTGGACCCTTCCCGGCTGGGGACCCTTCCTGGGCATCCCGCGGCGCTGGATGCACACCTACCTCCAGTACCGGCGTCTGCTGCCGTTGTGGAAGGCGGTCTGCGCGGCGGCACCGGCGGTCCGGCTGACTCCCCACGCGACGGGCTTCTGGGGCGGATTGAGCCTGGGCGCTCTGGAGTTCAGGCTCTACCGGCAGGTCATCGAGATCCGGGACGGTCAGCTCGCCCTCCGCGACTACACCGATCCTGGGACGGTACGTGAGGCGACGAGGCTGGGGCGGGACGCCGGCCTGGCCGACAGGGCGCTGGAAGCGGTCGTCGAGGCGGCGCGGCTCGCCTCCATGCTGCGGGCCGCCCGGGAGCGCGATCGGCCGGCCGCGGGGCCTCCGCCCTCGAGACCGGTCGCCGGGCCCGAGCAGGCGGACCTCGCCGACGAAACCGCGTGGCTGGTCGAGGTCGCGCGAGCCTTCGCCGGCGCCCCGGTCGTCGCGGCGCTCAACGCCGCGGACAGCCACCGGGAACGAGTGAGCGGACCGGCCCCCAGAGCTGACGGCCCGTGAGGGCTTCGGATTTTTCACGGGCCCTTACGAGTCCACGGCCCCGGGTTGATGAACTCACGGGTTGACGGACCCCCGGGGCGGCCAGTGGACTCCCGGGCCGACGGACTCCGGCGTTGACGGCTTTCGGATAGATGTAACCCCGGGTTTCCCGGCCCCTTGGCCGTAGGACCCCTCACCCAGCAGGACAGGACTAGGAGCGCTCCGCTGTGACCAGTGACCCCGGTGTGACGCACAACCTCGCCCATGGCGTGAACGGCAAGGCGATCGACGTGTACCGTCCCAGCGCAGGGACCCCGGACCGCGTACCCACCGTGCTTCTCTGGCACGGCAAGGGACCGGACGAGAGGGACGTCCTCCAGCCTCTGGCGGAGACGGTGGCGCGGATGGGACCGCAGGTGCTCGTCCCCGACTGGCGCTCCGACGCAACCGACGGGGGCCGCTCGCACCTCCTGGACTCGCTGCGCTTCGCCCGGGACCAGGTGGACAGTTCCGGAGGGGACCCCGGCCGGATCGTGCTGGCGGGGTGGTCGGCCGGCGCACCGGCCGTGATGGGCGTCGCGCTGCGCCCCGAACTGGTCGGCGGATGGCGCCCCCTGGCCGTCGTCGGGATGGCGGCCCGCTACGACTGGGCAGCGCGCACCACGGACACCGTCCCGATGGACGACCTCGGGACCACGGCCGCTCATCCGGTCCCGGTGTGGCTCGTCCACGGGACGACGGATCCGGTGATGGAGAGCCGGTATTCCGAGGAGTTCGCGGATGCCCTCAAGGAGCGCGGCTGGCCCGTTCACCTGGAGCGGCCCGACACCGACCACGCCGGCGTCGTCATGGCCGCATACGACCCGGAACTCGACCGCTTGCGCCCGGCAGGGGCCGAACACGCGCTCAGGGGCGGTCTGCTGACCGCCCGGATCATCGCCCGTGCGTGCGGAGTGGAGCCGTCCGTGCCGGAACCGGGCGGCCGCTGAGACCAGGAGTGGCCCGGGCGGCCTCCGGAGCCCGGTGGCGGTGGGGCCGGGGCGCTTGGGCGCCGGGGCCGTCTCCGGCGGCCGGCCGCGGCACCGTTCCCCACCACCCAGCGCGCCGACAGCCCTCCCGCTTCCTCCTCGGTGGTCGGCACGCCGAACTCCCGCTCTTGCTGGTTCGGAAGACGGTGCCCCGGCTCCGCGGCGCTTGTTCCGGCGAGCGGTGACCACGGCCTGCGGCCGGTCAAACCGTGACGTGGGGAAACCTTTACCTGGATGTGGGCGGAGTCGCACCGGCCGGGATGAGACAAGGACGCGCGGACTGCGTATCGCCTCATAACGAAGACCGACCCGTGCGGCCCATCCCCGCCGTCACGGACCCGCCCCTGCGAACACGACCCATGATTCTGATACGCATCCGCTGATGAAGGACGCGCCTGGTCTGTCCGAACGGACACTCCACGGACGTTGGTTGAGGAGGACTGCCGGTGGGAGTCAACGACACCGAAACTCAGCGAGATCCCGGTTCAGGTCCTGATACCGGGCAAGCGATAAGGGACTCGTTTCAGGCCGTCCTGGACGCCTTGGACGCCGCACGCGCCGACCTCCACGCTTTCGACGAGCAGCAAGGCTGGACCGAGAGCCGGCCGTCGGCCCTGCGTCACCGTGGCGAACCGGCCAGGGACACCGGCTCACTTCTTCAGAGCCCGCCCCCGAGCCCGAGGATGAGCCCGGCCCCGCCGCCACCGAGCCCGGGTGTGAGCCCGGCCCCGCCACCGAGCCCGAAGGTGAGCTCGACCCCACGCCCGAGCCCGTGGTTGACCCCGCCCCCACGCCGGACTTCGACACAGGCCCCGGAGCCTGCCCCGTGGTTGAGCCCGATCCCGCCTCCGACCCCGATCCCGGCTCCGGTTCCGGCCCCGATCCCGGCTCCGGTTCCGGCCCCGATCCCGGCTCCGGTTCCGGCCCCGGACACCGCCCGTACTCAGGCCCCGGCCCCGCCTCTGCCCCGATGGCCCCAGCCCGGAGGGCACGGCCCAGCGGGCCCGGAACTGCCCCGCACCGGAGAGGTACGAGAGGAGCCGGGTGGCCCGTTCGCCGTCCCGCCGTCCTTGCCGGAGCCGCTGACGACGGCCGGCGTAGGCCACGTCGACGCCCCGCAGGTTGTGGCGGCCCCGCAAGCTGTCGTGGTGGAGCCTCTGTGGTCGCGTGGCGTGCATCAGGAGGCGGTTCCGCCACCGGCGGCGGAAGAGCCGCTGTCTGAGGACGCGGACCCGACGGACACCCCGCCGCTCGTCACCTTGCTCCCCCCGGCTTCCCCGAAGGCGCGCGGACACCGCAGGACCGGCCCGCGTCCGGGCCCCGCCCGGCCGGATGCGTCCCCGCACCCGGACCAGCTCTCGTCCCCCTTCCCGGACCAGCCCGCCGAGGCGTCACCGTCGCCCGTCCGCTCGCACGCGAGGAGCAGGACCCGAGGGTGGCGGCGCCTCACGGACCGGCGGGACACTCGTGTCGCCGGGGTCTTCGGTGTGGGCGCCGTGAGCGGGCTGATCCTCGCCACGTCGCTGCTGAGCAACGACAACTCCGCACCGGCGGCCCCGTCCGCGCCCTCCTCCGGACAGCTGGAGAGGCCGATGGGCGACAATCCCGCACCGGCGGCCCCGTCCGCGCCCACCGGACAGCCGGAGAAGCCGCTGCCCGACAACCCCGCTCCCTCGCTCCCCGAGATCCCGGGCCGGGGCGTGCTGCGCCAGGGCGACAGCGGTCACGGGGTGTACGAGCTGCAGGTCCGTCTGCTGCAGCTGCCGGACGTCTACGTCGGCGGCGCGATCGACGGGCGCTACGACACCGGGGTCCGGGCGGCCGTGGCCAGGTTCCAGAAGTGGTACGGCATCCGCGGCGACGAGGCCGGTGTCTACGGCGAGAACACACGCCGCGATCTGGAATCACGCACCAAGTGATCGCGTACCGGTCAGGAGGAACGAGAGAGGGTGGGAGCCCGGGTGAGTGAGAATGGAGGCCGTGACCACCTGATCTCGCGCACTCGACTCGACGGAGACCGCGGATGACCCTCAGCTACGCCGATGTGAAATCCGCGGCCGACCGTGTCGCCGGACATATCCGCCCCGTCACGCTCAGCCCTGTCGACCCGGGGACCTTCGGCGACGCCGAAGTGTGGTTGGCGCTGGAGATGATGCAGCACACGGGCACCTTCAAGGCTCGGGGCGCGGTGAACTTCACCGCGTCGCACATCGAGTCGGGCGCCATGCCCGACGCGGGCGTCGTCATCGCGTCCGGCGGGAACGTGGGGCTGGCCTGTGCCTGGGCCGCGGCCCGGCACCACGTGCCGGCGACGGTGTTCGTTCCCGAGAACGCGCCCGCGGTGAAGGTCGCCAAGCTGCGGGCGCTCGGCGCGGACGTACGGCAGGTGGGCACCGAGTACGCCGTCGCCCTCGAGGCGTCCCGGCAGTACGCCGCCACCACCGGCGCACTGGAGTCGCAGGCCTACGACCATCCGCTGATCGCCGCCGGCGCCGGCACCCTCATGGAGGAGATCCACGAGGCATGGCCCCCGGTGGACACGGTCGTGGTCGCCGTGGGCGGCGGGGGCCTGTTCTCCGGAGTGGCAGCCTCCGCCCACGAGCACGGCGTACGCGTCGTCGCTGTCGAGCCCGAGAACTGCCGGGCGCTGAACGCGGCGATCCAGGCCG
This sequence comes from Streptomyces sp. 8N706, assembly GCF_052245415.1. Classification (NCBI taxonomy): domain Bacteria; kingdom Bacillati; phylum Actinomycetota; class Actinomycetes; order Kitasatosporales; family Streptomycetaceae; genus Streptomyces; species Streptomyces sp. 8N706. Next base: position 86,916 of record NZ_JBQQBW010000007.1, read on the forward strand.
GCCGGGTCGTCGACGTCCCCGTCGACTCGGTCGCGGCCGACTCCCTCGGCGCCCGCCGCACCTCGGAGATGGCGCTGCACTGGGCACGGCGAGCCGAGGTGACATCTCTCCTCGTCCCCGACGACACCATCGTCGCCGCCCGCCGGGCCCTCTGGGAGCATCGCAAGCTCGCCGTGGAACACGGCACCGCGGCCGCGCTCGCCGCCCTCCGGTCCGGTGCGTACGAGCCGGCGCCCGGAGAGCGGATCGCCGTGGTTCTGTGCGGGGCGAACACCGATCCCTCCGACCTCGTCCGGTAGTCTGTCCTGCCCGTGCAGTGCCGTACGCGCCCCGGGCGCACGGAGGTTGGCGCACGTCAGCCGGACGGGGGGCTCGGGGGCGAGGCTTTCGCACGCAAGTCCGGGACCCCACGGACGTGTCGCGGTCGCACAAGTGGGTGGAGTCGCGGCGCGGAGCCGAACCGCTGACGTGAAGCGCCCCGGGGCCGGTGACGAACCGTGTGCCGGAGCGCCGTACCCGTAGGCCTTCGCTGATGCGTCGGGCCGGAGCCACCTCACCGCCCCGGTCAGGGTTTTGAGCTGCTCGGCCTCCCTTGGACCGGTGTCTGCATCGATCGGTACCCTTCGCGAGTCCACTGGCAGTAAGGAATTGGGGAACAACCGCATGGCGATGCGCAAGGCGACGATGAAGGAACAGGTCACAGCGGCCATAGCGCAGGCCGCGCCCGGCGACCGGGCGTTGGTGACCGTCGCGTCGCTCACCGGGCCGACGCCCTGGCTGACGGGGGCGTTGGGGCTCATCGGCCAGCTTCTGGTGAAGTACTACTTCATCACCCTCACCGACCAGGCGGTGGTTCTCCACCGGATGCACCGGCTCTCCCAGCGGCCGAAGGAGGTCGCGTACGCGATTCCCCGCGCTCAGTTCCCGATGCTGATCGGTGACGTTCAGTTGAACCCGCTGTGGAGTTCGTTCCGGCTGGCGCTGCCCGGAGAGCAGGCGCCGACCCGGTTCAACGTCCACCGGATCTGGCGAGGGGAGTTGCAGCAGCTCCTCGCCGGCGCGGGCGCACAGCAGCCCGGCGTACAGCAGCCCGGCGCCCCGCAGCAGGGCATGCCGCCCCAGGGCATGCCGCACGCCCCGGGGTACCAGCAGATTCCGCCGCAGCCCGGTCCGTACGGGCAGCAGGCCCCGGCTGCACCGCAGCAGCCCGGTCCGCCGCAGCCCGGTCCGTACGGCAGCCCGGCCCCGGCCCAGCAGCCCGGTCCTTACGGTGCCCCGGCTCAGCAGCCCGGTCCTTACGGTGCCCCGGCTCAGCAGCCCGGCCCCTACGGTGCCCCCGCCCAGCAGCCCGGCCCCTACGGCCACCCGCAGCAGGGCAATCCGTACGGCGGCTGAGCCGTCGGTTCACAGCTCGGAGGCCGCCTTGCCGTTCGCGGGAGGCGGCCTCACTCAGAGGGTTGGTGCTTTCCGCACGCTGCCGACGTCAGCCGCGCCGATGCTGCCGGCCGGGATCGTCGCGGGTGTCGGCTCATGGACCGGAGTGACCGCCGCACAGGCCGACAGCGTGTACGGCTGCGACGTGGGTGCATTCTGTCTCTGGGAGACCTGCCCGCGAGACCCGGACCGGCCGGCCCGATCCGGCCCCGCCTCGTCCGGGCCCCCGGTGGTCCGTCCCGTCAGCCCGTTGCGGCAGCCCGGCGAGCGGGTCACGGCGGAACCGCCCGGCAGGCGGTGGTCAGTTGCCGAGTGCCGCGCGTGCCGCGGGCAGTGCGCGTTCGCGGTCGCCCGGCACCAGGCCGATGCGGGTACGGCGGTCCAGCACATCCGCCTCGTCCAGGGCCCCTTCATGGCGGACCGCCCAGCGCAGTTCCGCCCCCGTGACACCCGCGGCGACGGGGTCGAGGAGAGCCGGATCGTGGGCCGCCTCCGCCATGACGGCGCCGGCCTCGCTCCCGTACCGGGCGATCAGCCGCGGCGGGACGTTCATCGCTCCCGGACGGCCGCGCGGGGCGGCGCCGATCAGGGGCAGTGACCGGGTGCGGCAGGGGCCCGCGGACAGTCCGGCGCGGGCGACACCCGCGTCGACGGCGTCCTCGGCCATGGCGCGGTACGTGGTGAGTTTGCCGCCCACCGCCGTGATCACCCCGTCCGCCGAGGTGAGAACGGCGTGCCGGCGGGAGAGGTCGGCGCTGCGGCCCGTTCCCGAGTCCAGCAGGGGGCGCAGCCCCGCGAACGCGCCGATGACGTCGTCCCGGCCGAGCGGCGTGGCGAGCACCCGGGACAGCACCTCGAGCAGAAAGACGATGTCGTGCTCGGGGGCTTCGGGGACGTCCGGGACCGGGGTGTCGAGCGGTTCGTCGGTGAGCCCCGCGTAGATCCGGCCGTCGGGCTGGGGCAGCGCGAAGACGAACCGGTTGGTCTCGCCGGGGACGGGGACGGTCAGCGCGGCGCGCGGGTGGCCGAGAGCGGAGGCGGGAAGCACGATGTGGGTGCCGCGGCTGGGCCGCAGACGGACGCCGGGCGCCAGGGTGTCCGCCCAGACACCGGTGGCGTTGATGACGCATCGTGCGCCCATCTCCAGGGTCTCTCCCGAGAGTTCATCGCGCAGCACGGCCGCGTTCCCGGTCAGCTCCACGGCGCCGCAGCGGGTGACGACATGGGCGCCGTACGCGGCCGCCGTACGGGCCAGCGCCACGACCAGCCGTGCGTCGTCGGCGAGTTGACCGTCGTAGGAGAGCTGGCCACCGCGCAGGCCCGCCGGGCGCAGGGCCGGGGCGAGGGCGAGGGTGAGTGCCGCGGAGATACGGCGGGAGGAGGGCAGGGTCCGCGCCCCCGCTCCGGCGGCGAGGCGCAGCGCGTCGCCCAGGAGGAAGGCGGTGCGGGTGGTGGCCGCCCGGAGGTGGCCGACCTCCTGGTGGACGGGGAGCACCATGGGCAGGGCGTGGACCAGGTGCGGGGCGGTACGGCTCATCAGCAGGCCGCGCTCGCGTGCGCTCTCGTAGGCGATGGCGACATCCCCGGAGGCGAGGTAGCGCAGCCCGCCGTGGACCAGCTTCGAACTCCAGCGGCTGGTGCCGAAGGCGAGGTCCTTCCGCTCGGCGAGCAGCACGCTCAGACCGCGCGAGGCGGCGTCCAGGGCGATGCCGGTTCCGGTGACACCGCCACCGACCACCAGGACGTCGACCATGGGCCGCCGGGCGAGCTGGTCCAACGACCGTTGGCGCTGGGCCGCGTTGAGGGATCCGGGGCGGGGCGCCGGGCTGTCGAGGGCACGGCAGCGGTGTGCCGGACTGTCGGAGGAACCAGGGCCGTACGCCGGGCTGCGGGTCATCGTGAGGCCTCCGGCGGTCGCAGATATCCGTCCAGAAGCCGGCCGAGTCCGTCGAGCAGCCGCTCGTCGGACAGGGTGTCCTCCACGAGGCGCCGGGAGGTGGTGACGGACTGGGCGGTGAGGAGTACCAGACGGGCGAGTTCGTCCGGGTCGCCCTCCCGTACGGAGCCGTCCTCCTGACCGGCCGCGATCTCCGCGCGTATCAACTCGAGGGCCGCGTGCTGGCTGGATCCGAGCCGGTGGAAGACGTAGGTGGCCAGAACGTCCGTCTCGGTCTCCACGAAACGGTTGAACAGCGGGTGCCCCCACAGCGTCCGGACCGTTCCGGCGCACTGCTTGATCAGGCGCTCGCGGGCCGGGGCGGCGTTCGAGGGGAGAGCGCACCCGGCGAACACCGCCCGCAGCTCGCGGGTGAGCAGGTCGCCGACGAGCGAGGAGATGTCGGGCCAGTGCCGGTAGACGGTGGGGCGGCTGACACCGGCGCGCCGGGCCACGTCGGTGAGCGTGGTGCGGCGTACGCCGAAGGCCTCGATGCACTCCCGTGCCGCGTCGAGGATCGCGTCCTCTCTTTTACGCTTTGACGTCATGTGTAACACTGTACTGCATGACTCGTCCCCGCCACCGCGTCGGTGAGATGGCCTGGAACGCCTGGGGCGACCCCGGGCAGACAGTCCGACTCAACGACTCCGTACGTCAGTTGATACGCCAGGCCCTGGGCGTCCCGGCCGCTGTGACCGCCCCCGTGCCGGAGAGTGAGCTCTCCCTGGAGCCGAGCGCTCTGTCCGATCCGGCCCACGCGGCGCTGGTGGAGGTCGTCGGCCGGGAGCATGTGCTCACCGACCCGGCCTCCCGCGTCCGGCGCACGGGCGGCAAGAGCACCCCCGATCTGCTGCGCCGCCGGGCGGGCGATGTCTCCTCGGCTCCCGACGCCGTCGTCCGGCCCGGCACCCACCAGGAGGTCGAGGAACTCCTCGCCGCATGCGCCTGGCACCGGGTCGCCGTCGTCCCGTTCGGCGGCGGGACCAGTGTGGTGGGAGGGGTCGAGCCACTGCGCGGCTCGTTCGGCTCCGTGGTGAGTCTCGATCTGCGGCGGCTGGACCGTCTCGTCGCTCTCGACACGGAGTCCGGCACGGCGACCCTGGAGGCGGGGCTGCGTACCCCGGAGGCCGAGGAGATGCTGGCCGCCCACGGCCTGACGCTCGGGCACTTTCCGCAGAGCTTCGCGTACGCCACCATCGGCGGCTACGCGGCCACGAGGTCGTCCGGCCAGGCCTCGGCGGGTTACGGGCGCTTCGACGCCATGGTGGTGGCGCTGCGGGTGGCGACCCCGCGAGGCACCCTGGATCTCGGGCGGGCGCCCGCGTCCGCGGCGGGCCCGGACCTCCGGCAGCTCTTCCTCGGCTCCGAAGGCGTCCTCGGCGTCATCACCGAGGTCACCGTGCGGGTCCGGAAGGCGCCGGAGGACCGCGGGGACGAGGCCTGGTCGTTCCCGGACTTCACCAGCGGGGTCACGGCGGTGCGCCGGCTGGCGCAGAGGGGGACGCTGCCCACGGCCATACGGGTCTCGGACGAGACGGAGACGTTCGTCAACGCCGCCGTCGCGGCCTCCCCCGCACCGGAGGGCTGTCTGGCGGTCGTCAGCCACGAGGGCACCGCGCGGCAGATCGCCGAACGCCGTGCCGCCGTGGACGGTGTCCTCCGGGAGTGCGGCGCGGCGCCCCTGGGGGAGGACACGGCGAGCGCCTGGCGGCGTTCCCGCTTCTCGGGGCCGTATACGAGGGACGCTCTCCTGGACACCGGTGTGCTCACCGAGACGCTGGAGACCGCCGCGTCCTGGTCCTCTCTCCCGCGGCTGCGCGAGCGGGTGACCGGGGTTCTCACCGAGAGCCTCGGGCGGGACGGCTCCGCGCCGGTGGTCTTCTGCCATCTGTCCCACGCGTATCCGACCGGAGCCTCCCTGTACTTCACCGTCGCCGCCGCCGGGGGAGCGGACCCGGAGCGGCGGTGGCGCGAGGCCAAACGGGCCGCGAGTGAGGCGATCGCGGAGAGCGGGGGCACGATCACCCATCACCACGCGGTGGGCACGGACCACCGCCCCTGGATGGAGGCCGAGATCGGGCCGCTCGGCGTCGAGGTGCTGACGGCGGTCAAGAGCACGGTGGACCCGCTCGGCATCCTCAACCCCGGCAAGCTCATCCCCGTGCTGTCATGAGCAGCCGTCGTGCCGTGGTGCTGGTCAACCCCGCCGCCGGGCGGGGCGCCGCCCGCCGGGCCGCCGAGGAGACCGTACGGATCCTCCACGCCAACGGATGGCAGGCGCGGACCGTGACCGGCCTGGACGCCGCCGACTCCCGGACCCGGGCCCGGCGGTGTGTGACCTCGGGTGTCGAGGTGCTCGCCGTGGCCGGGGGCGACGGCATGGTGGGCATCGGACTGCAGGCGGTGGCGGGCACCGATACGCCGCTGGCGGTCATTCCGGCGGGCACCGGCAACGACTTCGCGCGCTCCCTGGGGATTCCGCGCGACGACACGGTGGCGGCGGCACGGCTGATCGGGGAGGGCGTCCGCCGGAGCGTCGACCTCGGCCGCTGCGGTGACCGGTGGTTCGGTACGGTCCTGACGTCCGGCTTCGACTCCCTGGTCGCCCACCGCGCCAACAGCATGACCTGGCCGCGTGGCCGGGCCCGCTACAACCTGGCGATCCTCGCCGAATTGGCGCGCCTGCGGCCCCTGCCCTTCTCCCTGACGCTCGACGGACGGGCCCTGGAGACCGAGGCGACACTGGTGGCCGTGGGGAACGGCCCGTACTACGGCGGTGGGATGCGGATGTGCCCCGAAGCGACGCTGTCCGACGGGTACCTGGCGGTGACGGTGGTCGGGGCGGTCAGGCGCGATGAACTCGTCAGGGTCTTCCCCCGGGTCTACCGGGGCACCCACATCACCCATCCACGGGTCCGGACCTTCCGGGCCCGGAGCGTCGGCATCGACTCGCCCGGGGTGTTCGGCTACGCCGACGGAGAGCCGGTGGGCGATCTGCCGCTGCGCGTGGACTGCGTCCCCGGCGTGGTGGACGTCATGACACCCGGGCCGGGCGTGACCGGTGGCAGGAACGGAGACGACGGGCCGACGGATGCCGCCCGGGGCGAACAGGTGTGATCTCCGGCGAAGCGACACCGCTCGGCGGTCTCCTGGCCTACCGTCGAGGCATGGCCGCAGATGAGGGAAGCGTACGGGTCGACAGCTGGATCTGGTCCGTACGGCTCACCAAGACCCGTTCGCTGGCCGCCTCCGCCTGCCGCGCCGGGCATGTCCGTGTCAACGGCGAGCGGGTGAAGCCCGCCCACGCGGTGCGGCCGGGAGACCAGGTGCGGCTGCGGATCGCCGGGCGGGAGAGGATCGTCGTCGTCTCCCGCCTCGTCCGCAAACGCGTCGGACCGGCGGTGGCCGCCGACTGCTTCATCGACCACAGCCCGCCGCCGCCCGCCCGCGAGGAGATCGCGGTGGCCGGCGACCGTGACCGCGGCGCGGGGCGTCCCACCAAGCGCGACCGGCGCGAACTGGACCGCCTGCGAGGCCATCCGCCGCAGTAGGCCGCGCCCGGTTGACCTCCGCGGCTCACCGCGTGCAACGTCCCGGCGGCGGGTTGGTCGTGGAACCACCGAGCCAGTGGCCCGTTCGAGAGGAGTACGCCGGTGGGCCGGTCCTCGAGGCCCGGCCGCCCCGACGACGGCGGGTCTACCCTGGGGCCGAGGCGTACGGACACGGGGGATCCATGAACGGGGAACGTGACGGCGTGGTCGTCTACTGGCGGCGCGGCTGCGTGTACTGCATCAAGCTGCGTCTGACCCTGCTCTTCACACGGTTGCGGTACACCGAGGTGAACATCTGGCAGGCCCGCGAGGCGGCGGCGTTCGTCCGCTCGGTCGCGGACGGGAACGAGACCGTGCCGACCGTGACCGTGGCCGGACGCCCCCTGGTGAACCCGTCGAAGCGTCAGTTGTTCGCGGCCGTAGGGACATACGCGCCGCACCTGCTGCCCGAGTCCGGGGGGCCGCGCCGGCCGCCGCGGCTGACAGCGCGGACGCGATGGCCTCGGCGGCGCTCCCGTTCCGCGCGGGAGCGCCCCTGACACAGGCCCCGTGACGGCGGATCTGCTCGCCGGAGTCCTTTTCGGACCCGGGGGTGGGGACCGTATCCCACCGTGTTTCCCGTGGTCCCTCACATCGCGGCGAGATTGCGCGTCCATAACGCGGGTAACCGGCCCGTAGGGACAAAGCGCAAGGAGACGTCAGGTGAGCCGAGCAAATATCTTCGTCATCGGCATGGACGAGACGAATCTGGACACGTTGCGGAATGTGCCGCATGCTGCCGAGTACCAATTTCATCCCCTGCTGAGCGTCGAGGAACTCCAAGTCGGCGAAATACCTGTTGCCGAATTGATTGAAAAGGCCGAGGCGGAGCTCGATGCGTTCGATGGCAGTATCGACGCCATTGTCGGCTACTGGGACTTCCCGGTGAGCACGATGGTCCCGATACTGTGCAAGCGCTATGGGCTGCGCAGTACGAGCCTGGAATCAGTCGTCAAGTGCGAGCACAAGTACTGGAGCCGTCTGGAACAGCGGAAGGTCATCGACGAGCACCCGCGGTTCGCCCTCGTGGATCTCGAAGGCGAAGCGGATCCGCCGGCGGACGTACGGTTTCCGATGTGGCTCAAGCCCGTCAAGTCCTTCTCCTCCGAACTGGCCTTCGGAGTCGAGGACGAGAAGGGGTTCCGGGCGGCGGTGGCCGAGATCCGCGGGGGCGTCAGCCGTATCGGCAGGCCGTTCGAGTACATCCTCGACCAGCTGGTTCTGCCGCCGGAGATCGCCGCCGCGGGCGGCCAGGCGTGCCTGGCCGAGGAGTCGCTCACGGGCGTTCAGGCGGCGGTCGAGGGCTATGTGTTCGACGGCGAGGTCACGGTGTACGGGGTGCTGGACTCGATCAATTACGACGACAGCGCCTGCTTTCTGCGCCATCAGTATCCTTCCGCTCTGCCCGGGCAGGTGGTGCGGCGGCTCAAGGACGTCTCCGAGCGGGTCATCCGGCAGATCGGTATGGATTCGGCGACCTTCAGCATCGAGTACTTCTACGATGCGGAGACCGATGCGATCAACCTGTTGGAGATCAATCCACGCCATTCCCAGTCGCACGCCGAAATGTTCGAATACGTCGACGGCGTACCCAATCACCATTGCATGATCAGTCTCGCGCTCGGCCGCGACCCGAAGTTGCCGGACAACAAGGGAACCTATGAACTGGCCGCAAAGTGGTACTACCGGCGGTTCGAGGACGGAGTGGTCCGGCGCAGGCCGACGGCGAAGGAGGTGGAGCGCCTCGAACAGGAAATCCCCGGCCTGAAGGTCGACCTTGTCCCCGAGGAGGGCCAACGGCTTTCCGATATGCCGGGGCAGGACAGCTACAGCTTCGAACTCGCCCATATCTTCGTCGGCGCCGACAGCGAGGCGGAGCTGCGCGAGAAGTACGACCGGTGTGTGGCATCGCTGCGCTTCGAATTCACCGATGCCATGCCGTGAGAGGAGCGCGTCCGGCCATGCGCTATGTGAACACCCTGCCATATGCGATCAAGGAAGAGGAGCACGTATGGATCCCGGTGTCCGACGGCACCCGCCTGGCAGCTCGCATCTGGCGCCCCACATCCTCGGAAGGCGAGCCCGTGCCGGCGGTGCTCGAGTACATCCCCTACCGCAAGCGCGATCTCAGCTCCGTACGCGACTCCATGCACCACCCGTACATCGCCGGTCACGGCTACGCCTGCGTACGGGTCGACTTGCGCGGCACGGGTGATTCCGAGGGCGTCCTCACCGACGAGTACATCGAGCAGGAGCAGCGGGACGCCGAGGACGTCCTGGCATGGATCGCCGAGCAGCCGTGGTGCACGGGCAGGACGGGGATGATGGGGATCTCCTGGGGCGCCTTCGCCGCGCTTCAGGTCGCCGCCCGCCGGCCGCCGAGCCTGCATGCGATCGTCATCTCCTCCTTCACCGACGACCGTTACGCCGACGACATGCACTACATGGGTGGCTGTCTGCTCTCCGACAACCTGGGTGAGGCGGGCACGATGTTCGCCTATGCCACCTGTCCGCCCGACCCCGCCCTGGTCGGCGACCGCTGGCGGGAGATGTGGCACCAACGACTGGAGAACAGCGGGCCCTGGGTCGCGGAGTGGCTCCGCCACCAGCGGCGCGACGACTACTGGCGGCACGCCTCCGTCTGTGAGAACTACCAGGACGTACGGTGTCCGGTCCTGGCCTCCAGCGGATGGGCGGACGGTTACTCGAACGCGGTGGGGCGGCTGATGGAACACCTGGACGTACCGCGGAAGGGGCTGATCGGCCCGTGGTCGCACAAGTACCCCCACCTCGGAGAGCCCGGCCCGGCCATCGGCTATCTGCAGGAGGTCGTGCGCTGGTGGGACCACTGGCTCAAGGACGTGGACAACGGTGTGATGGACGGGCCCATGCTGCACACCTGGATGCAGGAGAGCGTGCCGCCCCACACCTCCTACGAGGAGCGGCCCGGCCGCTGGGTGGGCGAGCCGAGCTGGCCGTCGCCGTACGTCGAGCAGCGGGCCCACCCCCTGGCCGTGCACCGCATCGCGGCACCGGAGGACACGGTGGAGGCGACGGAGCTGACCGTCCAGTCGCCGTTGTCCGTCGGCCAGTTCGCCGGAAAGTGGGCCTCGTACAACGCGCCGCCCGACCTCCCGTACGACCAGCGCGAGGAGGACGGCGGGTCGCTGGTCTTCGACAGCGACGTGCTCACCGAACGGCTGGAGATCCTCGGCTCGCCGACCGTGCAGCTCGACCTCGAGGCCAGTGAACCCGTCGCGATGGTGGCCGCCCGGCTGTCCGATGTGGCACCCGACGGCCGCGCCACCCGGGTCACCTACGGCCTGCTGAACCTCACCCGCCGGGGCGGCCACGACGAGCCGGATCCACTCGTACCGGGCGAGCGGTACCGAGCCGTCGTACAACTCAACAACGTGGCGCAGGCCTTCCCGCCGGGGCACCGCGTCCGGCTGTCCCTGTCGACGTCCTACTGGCCTCTCGCCTGGCCGCCGCCGAAGCCCGTGCTGCTGAGCGTGTACGCGGGTGCGAGCACGCTGACCCTGCCGGTACGACCGGTCGAGGAGTCCCACGAGCTCGAAGGCCGTCCCTTCGGTGAGGCCGAGGCGACCGCACCGCTCCCCACCACCCAGGTGACCCCTCCCGAGCAGCGCTGGAACGTCATCCGCGACCTGGTCGGGTACAACTCGGCCCTGGAGATCGTCAAGGACATCGGGATGGTGCACTACAACGACATCGCCCTCGACGTCGGCCGCCGCGCCTACGAGCGCTACGACTCGGTCGCGGACGACTTCGAGTCGGTGCGGGGCGAGTCGGCGTGGACGATGACGTTCAGCCGTGGCGAATGGGAGGTCCGCACGGTGACCCGTACGGTCCTCAGTTCCACGGCGACGGATTTCCAGCTGCATGCGACGCTCGACGGATACGAGGGGTCGCGCAGGGTGTTCTCCCGCAACTGGAACCAGAGCCTTCCCCGCGATCTCCTCTGAGACGGCTCCGGCTTCCGGGACGGCTCCGGAGGGCACCGGTGCGGGTGCCTCCGGCACGGGGCGTACTGTGCCGCCAGAGGCCCGGCGGCACAGTACGCACCGCGGGCCCGGCCGCTGCCGACCTGCGAGCCCGGAGGACCACCCGATGAGCGCTGTGCGCCATGTGCTGATCCTCGGGGGCACCACGGAGGCCCGCGGCCTGGCGGACGCGCTCGCCGCGGACCCCGCACTCCGCGTCACCAGCTCCCTCGCCGGCCGGGTCACCGAGCCGCGGCGGTCGGCCGGACAGGTGCGGACCGGGGGGTTCGGCGGCCCCGAAGGCCTGGCCCGGTGGCTGCGGGAACACCGGGTGGACGCACTCGTCGACGCGACCCACCCGTTCGCGGACACCATGAGTTTCCACGCGGCGGAGGCCGCCGCCACCGCCCGGATTCCCCTGCTCGCCCTGCGCCGCCCCGGCTGGGAGGCGGGCCCCGGCGACCGTTGGCATACGGCGGGGTCACTGGCCGGGGCGGCGGAGCTGCTGCCGGTACTGGGCCGGCGGATCTTTCTGACCACGGGCCGTATGGGGCTCGCCGCCTTCGCCCGGCTGACCGACCTGTGGTTCCTGGTCCGTTCCGTCGAGGCCCCGGAGCCGCCGAAGCCGCCCCGCATGGAGGTGCTGCTGGACCGGGGGCCGTTCACCGTCGAAGGGGAGACGGAGCTGCTGCGCCGGCACCGTATCGACGTGCTGGTGACCAAGGACAGCGGAGGGCGTGCCACCGCGGCGAAGCTCACCGCCGCGCGCGAGGCCGGAGTGCCCGTCGTGGTGGTGCGCCGCCCGGCCGTGCCCGAGGGGGTACCGGTCGCCGCGGACCCGTCGGAAGCCGTGGCCTGGCTGCGGAGCGCCGTGGGCTGAGTCGGGCGCCGGACACCGCCGTTCGTCGGCGGAGCCGTATCTCCCCGCGTACTGAGGAGCAGTACCGGGGGAGCCGGACCGGCTCGCCCCCGGCTACTCCTCCTCGCTCGCCAGGGCGTTGACCGCGGCCGCCGCGATGGCGCTCCCGCCCCGGCGTCCCCGCACCACCAGATGGTCGAGGCCCGCCGGATGCGCGGCCAGGGCGTCCTTGGACTCGGCCGCGCCGACGAAACCGACCGGTACGCCGATGACCGCTGCCGGCCGAGGCGCGCCCTCCTCGACCATTTCGAGCAGCCGGAACAGCGCGGTCGGAGCGTTGCCGACGGCGACCACCGCCCCGTCCAGCCGGTCGCGCCACAGCTCCAGCGCCGCCGCGCTGCGCGTCGTGCCCATCCGGGCGGCCAGCTCCGGCACCGACGGATGGGAGAGGGTGCAGATCACCTCATTGGCAGCGGGCAGCCGCTTACGGGTGACACCGCTGGCGACCATGGCGACATCGCACAGCACCGGTGCGCCCGCGCGCAGCGCCGTACGGGCTCTGGCCACCACGTCCGGCGTATAGGCGAGGTCCTCGACGAGGTCGACCATTCCGCAGGCATGGATCAGCCGTACGGCTACCTGGCTCACGTCCGGCGGCAGGCCGCCGAGGTCGGCCTCCGCCCGGATGGTCGCAAAGGACTGGCGGTAGATCGCCGCCCCGTCCTTCTCGTAATCGAACACCGTGCCCTCGTTCGTATCGCTCCGCGCGCCGCCGACGCGCCGATGTGCCTGCCGCAGGCCGACCGGGCGGCCAGCATGAGATCAGCACATTACCCGCCGCCGTGCGGCCGGACCGGAGGGGGCGGACCGGCCGCACCGGTGCGGTGCGGCGCCGGGCAGCGGCACGACGACGGCGAACGGGGGGGCGTGGCCGTGCGGGTGCTACCGGCGCGAGCCGGCGGACAGTGCGATCCGGGCCGCTGACGTCCCCAGCCCGCGGGGAGCCCCGGGCAGCCGTTCCGGCCGGGCCTGTCCGCGGCGCAGCTCGGCCTCGTCGTAACGACGGCTTCCCTGATGCCACGTCAGAATTCCGGCCAGCCAGTTCCGGAGTTCCGCCACGTATCCGTCCAGGATCGCCCGGGCATCCTGGTCCAGTGCGAAGTCGTCGTACAGAACGGGCAGTTCATGCTCGGCGACATGCTGGAACTGGCGCATACGCGACGTCATCAGGTCGTTGACGATGGCGACGGCGGTCGGGTAGTCGCAGGAGAAGAAGGACTGGACGACGAGGACGCCGTTGTGGACCTCGCCCTCGAACTCGATCTCCTTCTGGTAGGAGAAGAGGTCGTTCAGCAGGCAGGCGTAGTCGGCGGCGGCGTTCTCCAGGGAGGCCATCGGTCCGCTGCGGTAGATCTCGGGAGGGACCTGTTTGCCGTGAGCCAGCCGGCACAGACTCATCGTGAGGTCGGAGCCGAAGGTCATCCGGCGCATCTCGATGTAGTCGACGGGGTCGGGGACGCGGTGCTGCGCCTGGTTCGCCAGCTCCCACAGCCAGCTCGAGGTCATGTCCTCGACGGCGGTGCGGAACATCCGGCGGGCGCCGACCTCCATCGGACCGGCCGTACGGGACCAGAGATCGGCCAGACCCCGTTCCAGCGCGTTGGCCGGAGCGGGGACGGCCGGGGACTCGACCGGCATGAACGCCGACAGCCGCTCGTTGCACGCCTTCGCACCGGCCAGGTCACGGGTGCGGCCGAAGACGACGGGGAAGTAGTCGTCCCCGTAGGTCCCCCAGGTCAGCCAGTCCGACGACAGGTCGAGTTCCTCGCGGGAGGCGTCCGGGTGGATGCCCGCGGCGCACAGCGGGAAGTCGAAGCCGGCGAGCCGGCGGGCGTCCCAGATGTCCGATCCGGGCACGCCGGGCTGCGGCCGCAGCATGCCCATGTGCTCCGCCCACTCGAGGACGTGCCGGCGCGAGGCACCCAGATGCGGGCTGAGCGTGGTCGTGAAGGGCATATGGATGTCGGGGATACGGGACGGCCCGACCCTCTGGTAGGGGACATGGGTGAGGCTGCGGATCCTGCCCGCACCGCTCAGGCGCGCACGGCTCAGGCCCGCGGCGGAGGCGATGTCCGCGGCCGAGGTGCCCAGGCCGCTGGGGGCGAAGGGGAACGCGGGGGCGGAGCGGGAGGCGTACGGGGAGGAGGCGCCACCGCCGTTCATATAGCGGCTGGAGCGCATATGCCACTCATGGCCGCCCGACTGCCAGTCCTGGAGCCCCTTGACGTACGCCAGGACCTGCGCGCAGGACAGCGGGTCCAGCCCCTTCTCGGTGAAAAGGGGACCGAGTTCGGTGAGAGTGGTGTTCTCGAACTGCTGGAGGCGCGAGGTGAGAAGGTCGTTGACGGCATCGGCGGCCTGCTGGGTCGTGCAGTCGAGGAACGTCTCCAGGACGAGGACTCCATTGCTCAGCTCGCCCTCCTCCTCGGTCTCCCGCTGATACGAGAAGAGGTCGTTCCGCAGATGGACTCCGTCGGCGAAGGTGTCCTTCAGGACCCTCATGGGCCGGGATCCGGCGATGGACGCGGGGACTTCGGCTCCGACCGCGTGCTCCACCAGCCCAGCCGACCACGGTGCCCCGCCGACCTTGCGGCGCATCTCGATGTACTCGACGGGGTTGGGTACGCGATGCGCGTTGATATTGGAGAGTTCCCAGAGCGACTCGTTGAGGAGGTTCTCGGTGCTCCGGGCGAACCGGGCCCGCCAGTCCAGGGACATCGTCGGCACGGTGCGGACCCACAGGTCCGCAAGGCCCGCCTCGACGGGGTGGGTGGGCTCGGGGGTTCCCGCGGCGAGGTCCATCGGCATGAAGGCCGGAAGCCGGTCCAGATACTCCTTGCCGCCCTCCCGGTCCTGCGTGCGTTTGAAGGCCTCCAGGAAGTGGTCGTCGAAGAAGAAGACCCACACGTACCAGTCGGTGACGAGGGAGAGCTCGGCGCCGGACGCGTCCGGGTGGGTGTAGGCGCACAGCAGGGCGTAGTCATGGGCGTCGAGGTCGCGCTCGTCCCAGATGCCCGAGCCCTCGAGCATCCCCATACCGCGGGCCCACTCCCTGGAGTGGGCCCGTGCCTCCTCGACGTGGGGGTTGAGCCGCGCCGGATACGGCATGTAGAAGTCCGGCAGTTCAAAAGGCTGTGTCACTGGCCCCGGCTTTCTTCGCTCGTCGAACCGCACTGAGGCGTCCGGTCGTTGCCGCCGTCGAACGGTCGGCTCACGGCGCTCCGTTCGCGCCGTGCCATCCGATCGGGCCAGCTCTACCCGGGGCCATACGGGGCTATCCAGCTGCGACAACAGTCATATGAGCGGCCTCGAGGAACCCTGGTCCGCCGCGGTCGGCCGGGACTCCTCGCCGGGGCAGGGAGCCTGGCCAGGCTCCCCGGCCGGGCCCGCAAGGTATCCGACGACGTCACCCCTGAGGGCCACCGCGCTGATCCGCCAAGAGCCCACCGTATTCCGACGGCGGCACGGCACCGCGACTGCAACGGCACCGCGACGGCGGTACGGAAGGGCCCTGGCGACGGCACCGCGACGGCGGTACGGCGCCGCGACGAGGCACCGCAACGCGACGGCGACTCGGCGCCGCCCAGTGACGCGCCACCGTACGCCGCCGGCGCGCCTCTGTCCGCCACGTCGACGGTCCGCCGCTGCCCGCGTCGTGGCCGGGTGGACGCCCCCCTGCCGCTGCCGGCCGGCCGTATACGCGGCGCCGCTGCCGGGCGCCGCTTCCTCATCGGGTGAAGTAACCGACGATGAAGAAGACGGCGAAGAGGACCACCACGACCATGAGGATGATGATCGGGCCCTTGCCCCATCCCTTGGCCGGGTTGTACGTCTCCCGTGGGCCCGCGCCGGAGAGCGTGCCCTCGCCGGGGGGTGTCTCGCCGGGCGGGACGCCGCCCGGCTCCACGCCGGGGCGCTCGGAACCCGGTTCCGGATACTTTTCGTTCATGGCTGCCGAGTGAGCAGCCAGGATGGTTTCACACCCTTTGTGCCCCGGAATTCGGATGGCCGGGGTCCCGAGAGAATCCGCGGCTCGACGTCACCAAGGGGCGGTGGTGCGTCGGGCGAAGTCGTGCGTCCCCATCGGAGCGGCGGAACCGACCCGGAGCGGCGGAACCGACCCGGAGCGGCGGAACCAACCGGCCAGGGGGCGCCCCGAACGGACGCCCGCCGCCACGGCGGCCACCACCGCCCCGGCCGGATACCCGGGCCGGGGCGGTGAGGGTCGTCGAACCGGACGGATGCCTGCCGTCCCGGCGGAGAGGTGCCGGACCGGTCATCCGCGCCGTGGACGTTTCGCCCGGGCGTTGTGCGGCACTCGTCGGTTACGTTCCTGCCTGAGCCTGACTGAGGCGGAAGCGTAGGCGTCGGTCGGTTAGGAAAGCAGCCGTCCCGGCGCCGCCCGTCACCCCTCGGCCGCCGTCCTTCCGCCCTTCCGGCGGATCAGCGCCAGACGCAGTGCCGTGCGTACCGGCTCCGGCGGCGGGCGGCCTTCGGTGCTGCTGATGACGGCGTGGGCGATATGGCGCAGTTTGATGTTGGTGTGCTGGGAGGCGTCCAGAAGGACCGCCCAGGCATCCTCGGCCGAGCAGGAGCAGGTCGCCATCAGAACGCCACAGGCCTGGTCGATGACCGGCCGAGCCTTGATGGCTTGCTTGAGCTGGGCGTTCTCCCCGCGGAGCCGCTCCAGTTCCAGGGAGTCCGCGGACCCGGCAGGCACGGTGGAGGCTGCGGACAGTTCCCCGGGGGAGGGAGAGCGCGAGGACGGACCGACCGTACGCCGAGGCGGGATACGGGACCTTGCGGGCCCGGTGTGATGCTTCATGTGCTGTTTCTCCGTCCAGCAGAAACTGCTGCCGCACCGCCGCCCGGGAGTACGGGGTGGAGCCACGAACAACCCCGGCGGGACGGAGCACGCCACCGATGGGATCGGTGGCGGTCCTCTGCGCGGGGGCCTGTCGGCGATGGAGTACAGCAGCGAGACAAGCTGGTCTCCCAACGGTCCCACCCATGGCGCACCCCTGCCACCCCCAGCCGGTCGGGACGTGCTTTCCTGCCGCCGCACACGGGGCGGCGAGTGACGCCGCGCCGGGCCGCCGTTCCCGGCGGCCCGGTGGGCTCGCGGACGTATTGCCGCCGCTCGGCGGCCTGCTCGCTACTTGCCGCGGCCGGTGACGAAGTCGCGGGCGCGGTCCACCAGCCCCGCCCCGGGGGCGAGCAGCTTGTTGGCGGGCGGGGTGTCCGGTGCGCCGGGGTGCGGCCGGGTGGGGGCGGTCTTCTTCGCCCGCCGCACCTTCTCGCCCAGCTCCTCCATGGCCTCCTTGGAACAGGCCTGGCGCAGCTGCACGAAGAGGTTCAGCTCCTCGTCCCGCACATGGGTCGACACCTCGGTCTTGAGTTGCAGCACCAGCCGGTTGAAGTCCTCGTCCTCGGCCTTGCGCCTCTCGAGGTCCTTGAGCAGGACCTCCACCCGGGAGTGGTCCGCGATCTCCTTGTCGGCGATCGTGTCCCCGTCGGAGAGGTGCCGCCGTACGGCCGGGTAGAGATGCTGCTCCTCGGCCACCGAATGGCGTACCAGCTCGATGGTGAGCTGATCCACCAGACGTTTGCGCTCCGCGTCCCCGGGCGCGACATTCTCGATCTTCTCGAAGAGCTCATCGACCTCCCGGTGGTCCCTGGTCAGTTCGTCGATCACGTCTCCGCCGTGGCCCATGATCGTGTTACCTCCCGTGTGTGTCGTGGTTCAGCCGGGTCGTCCCGGCGGTCATGTGCACGCGTTCCCGGGCTGCCCGGCGGCTAACGCGGCGGGGCCCGGAAGCGGCCGTGCGGGGCGGGCGTGTTCAGCGGAGAATGACGTCCCACGGCTGTGCCCGATCCTCGATGCGGGGGGCGAAGCCCGCGTCCAGGGCAGGCGGCCGGAATGGCGTATCCACTGCTCCGGTCGGGTCTACCGCCGGGTGGCAAACCCAGTGGCGGGGTTCGACAGTTCCCCCGCGGGTTACTGCGGTAGCCATGGCACTTCAGCGCGCTGCCCCTCCTGTCCCGGCAGGGACGGCCGAACCCGTCATCGGCGTCGTCGTCGCCACCCGCAACCGCGCCGACACGCTCGCGGTCGCACTGGACCGTCTGGTGGCACTGCCCGAGCGCCCGCCGGTCCTCGTCGTCGACAACGGCTCCACGGACCACACCCGGGCCCTGATCGCCGACCGGTTCCCCGGCGTGGAAGTCCTCGCGCTCCCCGTCAACCGCGGAGCGCTCGCGCGCAACGACGGCGTGCGGGCCATCGGCACCCCGTACGTCGCCTTCAGCGACGACGACTCCTGGTGGCAGCCCGGCGCGCTCGCCCGGGCGGTCCGCATCCTCAACGAGCACCCCCGGCTCGGCCTCCTCGCGGCGAGCGTGCGCGTCGGCCCCGAGGCCCGGCCGGATCCGATCAACGCGGTCCTGGCCGCCTCCCCGCTCGGCCGGGCCGGTGACCTCCCCGGACCGGCGGTCCTGGGCTATCTGGCCTGCGCGGCCGTGACCCGCCGGAGCGCCTACCTCGAGGCGGGCGGCTACCACCCGCTGCTCTTCTTCGGAGCCGAGGAGACCCTCCTCGCCTACGACCTCACCGCGAACGGGTGGGGTGTCTGCTACTGCCCCGAGGTGGTCGCCCACCACCACCCCGCGATCGGCCCCCGCGTCCGCCGGGACGCCGTCGTGCGGCGCAATGAACTCGTGACCGCCTGGTTGCGCCGCCCCCTGCCCGTCGCGCTCCGCCGCACCTGCGCCCTCGCCGCCGACGCCCGCCACGACGCGGACGCACGGCTGGCCCTCCGTGGAGTCCTGGCGCGGCTCCCGGCCGCACTACGGCGGCGTGCCCCCCTGCCGCCACGCGTCGAGAGCGCCGTACGACGCGTGGAGGGAGCACGGCATGGGCGATGACCGCATCACGGTCGTGGTCATCACCCACAACCGCCGCGACGAGCTGCTGCACACCCTCGACCGGCTGGCCGAGCTGCCGGAGAAGCCCCCCGTGGTCGTCACCGACAACGCTTCCACGGACGGCACCGCCGAGGCGGTGGCCCGTCTCCACCCGGGCGTACGGCTGCTCCGGCCCGGGCACAACCTGGGCGCTGTGGGCCGCAATCTGGCCGTACGGGAGGCGCGCACCCCGTACGTGGCGTTCTGCGACGACGACTCCTGGTGGGAGCCCGGGTCGCTGGCCCGGGCCGCGGATCTGCTCGACCGCCACCCCGGGCTCGTATCCGTGACGGCCCGCATCGTCGTGGAGCCGGGCGGCACCGAGGACCCGATCGTGGAGGAGCTGCGCCGCTCTCCCGTGCCCGGCCCGCCCTGGCTGCCGGGCCCCGCACTGGGCTCGTTCCTCGCCGCGGCGACCGCGATGCGGGCCGGTGCCTTCCTCGAGGCGGGCGGCTTCTCCGCGCGGCTGTGGCTCGGTGGCGAGGAGGAACTGCTGGCCGCGGACCTCGCGGCACGCGGCTGGTGGCTCGCGCATGTGCCGGAGCTGACCATCCACCACGCGCCCTCGCGCAACCGCGACAGCACCGGGCGCCGGGTCCGGGGCCTGCGCAATACGCTCTGGTTCACCTGGCTGCGGCGCCCGCTGCCGGCCGCTGTGCGCCGCACGCTGCACCTCGCCCGCACCGTCCCCCGTGACCGGGCCTCGCTGCGGGCGTTCCGGCAGGCGGCGGCCGGCCTTCCCTGGGTGCTGCGGGAGCGCTCGGTGGTGCCGGCGGAGGTCGAGAAACGGTTGCGGCTGCTGGACGAGACCCAGCGCCGCTCCACGGCACGGCGGTACGTGGGGTGAGGTGCCGCGCCGTTCCCAGGGCGGGCACGCACCCTCACCCGGGCGCCTTTCTGCTCACGCGGCCGCGGCTCCATGCGGCCGTGCTCCAGCTCATGGGGTGCCGCTCAGCGTGAACCCGGCCGCACCTCATGGGCGGCCCCCCACCTGGGGCTGGCCGCAGCTCCGGGGTCCCAGCGCGTAGGCCATGCCCCAGCTCGGCGGCGCCACCACGGTGGGCCTGGCCCCCAGCTCATGGGCCACCCCAGCGCGTAGGCCGGCCTCGGCTCGTGGGCCGGGCCGTGACCGTAGGCCCCGCCCACGGCCGTGGTCCCGGGCGTCGGCTCACCCGCCGGCCTCGCTCCGGCGCCGGCAGTCGATGCACAGCGCGGTGTGCGGCATGGCCAGGGCACGGGCACGGCCGAGGGAGCGGCCGCAGTCCGTGCAGACCCCGAAGGTTCCCTCCCGCAGACGGCTGAGAGCCGCGTCGGTCTGCTGCAGCAGTGTGCGTGCCTCCCGGGTCCGGGTGCGCAGCTGCTCCACGGACACGGTCTTCGTACCGGCGTCGGCCGCGTCGAGATCGCAGTCGCCGCGCAGCAACGACTCCTCTTCGTCCGCCGCCGCGATCTCCTGACGCAGCCGGGTCGCCTGCCGCGTCAGCTCGGCGGTGACGCCGTGGAGGTCCTCGGGCCGCAGCGTGTTCTCGCCCACATCCGGGTCGTTCACGGGTGTGCTCCTCACCACAGGGCGGCTCCGGGGAGGCCGGTCACGGGGAGCGACCGGATCGCTCCGTCCGCGTACGTCAGCGGGCCGGGACACTTCCTGTGAGCAATGCCACGACCAGCCCGATACATAGGCCGCGCAAGGGAGTTGGGGTGGTCGTTGCGGACGGGGCGCCGGGCCCGACTTGGGTGGAACCGTCCGATCTGTGACGATGGATCACTGCTGAGCCCCTGCGCCGGCTGCCCCGGAAGCGGGGCTTTTCTCTTGTCCCGCACCTCCGCCCCTACCCCGCCGCGCGCATCTCGCACTTTCACCATGAATTCTTCTTCTCTTCCGCATGTCCCCGCCCCCCGGTCGGCTCCCGACGGGCAGCCGTCCCCCGGCGCCTCCGAGACGTCGTCTCCGAGCCCCTCCGCGGAGCCTCCTCCGGATCGCTCCCTCCCGGCACGTTTCGGGCGCCTCCTCGGCCGCCGTACGGCCGGGAAGGGGGAGGACCGGGCTCCATGGCGCTGTCTGCGCCACCGCAGCATGCGGTGGTGGTCCCTGGCCAACCTCGTCTCCAACGTCGGGACGTGGATGCAGCTGACCGTGCAGAACCTGCTGGTCCTGCAGATCACCGGCTCCGCCGCCGCCACCGGCCTGTCCCTGTCGGTCCAGGCCACTCCGGGCCTGCTGCTCGGCCTGGCGGGTGGCGCCGCGGTCGACGCCTGGCCCCGTAAGGTCACCGCGGCCGTGAGCCAGGCCGTCCTCGGCCTCGTCGCCTTCACCATGGCGGTTCTCGTGGCCTTCGATCTCCTCAGCATGCCGCTGCTGCTGGTCCTCGCCGCGGTCACGGGTCTGATCGCCACCGTCGACGGACCGGCGTGCGCCCTGTTGGGGAACGACCTGGTGCCGACGAAGGACGTACCCTCCTCGATCGCCCTGGGCTCCGTCGTGCACAGCGCCGGCCGGCTCATCGGCGTCGCGCTCGCCGGTACGGCTGTGGCGGCCTGCGGTACCGCGGTCGCCTATGTCGTCAACGGGCTGTCCTTCCTGTTCGTCAGCGCCGTGGTGCCCTTCCTGCGCCCCGCGGACCCCGCCGGGCGCGGGCCCTCCGGTACGGCGGCACCCGAGGCCCCGGTCCGGAAGCGGCCCGGTGGCACCGGAGCCCGCGAGGGGCTGGCCTTCTTCCTGGGCAGGCGCAGGCTGGTCGCCCTCGCGACCATCACCGGGCTGAGCGCTGTCTTCGGACGGAACTACGGGCTGACCCTGGCGGTTCTGGTCACCGGTCCGCTGGCCGGTGGCGCGGAGCAGTTCGGGACCGTCTCCACCGTGCTGGCCGTCGGGGGCATCATCGGCGCGGTGATCGCAGGCCGGCTGCGACAGCCGTCCGTCCGGCTGGTCGGCACCCTGGCCGCCACCGGTGCGCTGCTCCAGGTCGCCGCCGGGGTCTCGCCCAGCATCTTCCTCCTGACCCTGCTGGTGGCCCCCATGGCGGTGGTGGAGTCGATCTCCGACACGGCGGGCACGACCGTGCTGCAGACGGATCCGCCGGCCGACATGCGCGGGCGTGTCCTCGGTGTCTGGCGCAGCGCGAGCACCGGCTGGGGACTCGCCGGTCCGCCGCTGCTCGGTCTGCTCATGGAGTGGGCGGGGCCGCGTGGGGCGCTGGTCGCCGGCGGGCTGATCATCGCGGGGACGATCGCCACGGGTGCGCTGCACCACCGCCGGCGTACCGTCCGCCCGGTGGCCATCGAGCCGGCACCCACGCACGCCCGGGTTCCCGAGCTGTCCACCGCGGTCTGACGGCCCGGCCCAGGTCCCAGGGCGTGGTTCGAGAGTCCCACCCCCGGACTCCGTCCGGGCGGTTCCCCCAGGTCCTCGACGTCTGGCGCGCAACTCCCCCAGCGGTGGCTGGGGGAGCCGCGGACCCCGCCCCTCGGGCGGACGGCGCTCCTTTTGAAACACGTCCTAGCAGCGCCGCGACCCGCCCCCGTGCCACCGGCCGGGGGCGGTCGCCGTCGGTCGCTGTCGGTCGGCGTCCGTCGCCGTCGCTGGTACCGACTCGTTCACGAAAGGTCAGTTTCGGGCGGATAGGTGAGGTAACTCGGTTCGCGCCGCACGGTGGCGGCCCCGGCTCCCCCGGCCCCGGCTCCCACGGTGCGGTGGAGCGCGAAAGGAGTCCGAGATGAGCCGACAGCCCCCGAAGAAGCCGCGGCCGGCCGCCCGGGAGCGGGCGCGGGACGAGAAGGAGCCGGGCGCCCACTCCGGCGCGGAGAGCACGGCGCAGGACCGTGTGGTCCCGGGAACAGCCAGTGCCCGCGAGGGCTACCAGGCCGAGGGGGGCACGGCGCACGGCGAAGCTCTCGAAGGCGTCGAGAAAGGCGACACGGGGCGCCTGTCCCGAGGCGGGCGCCGTCGCGCCGCCGAGGGGGAGTCCGAGGACCGGTGACCCCGCTGACGGGGCCGGACGTCTCTGGAGGTCCGTATGAGCGGTACCGCAGCAGTCGATCTTCGGGGCAGACATGCCCTCGTGACCGGTGGTGCGCGGGGGTTGGGCGCGTCCATCACCCGACGGCTCGCCCGCGCGGGCGCGGCCGTGACGGTGGCGGACGTACGCCGCGGCCTGGCGGAGAAACTCTGTGCCGGGCTGACCGAAGAGGGTCATGAGGCCGGTGTCGCGGAGCTGGACATACGAGACCCCGCCGCCGTTGCCGCGCTGTTCCTGGAGCGGGACGAGCGGGGGCAGCCACTGGACGTGCTGGTCAACAACGCCGCCGTGGACGTCTCCAAGCCGATCGAGCATCTGACCTCCGAGGAGGTCACCCGGGTGATCACCACCAACCTGCTCGGCCCGATGTATCTGTGCCTGGAGGTCTACCGGCGGATGGTCGCCGACGGCGGGGGGCACATCGTGAACATCCTGTCCACGGCCTCGAACCGTACGTGGACGGAGGCCGGTCCGTACTCAGCGGGCAAGTCCGGGCTCCGCGCGTTCACCCACACCCTCTTCAAGGAGGCCCAGCGGGACTGCCCGGGTATCGGGGTCACCGGAATCATGGCGGGCGGGATGGAGACCCCCTTCGTACTCGACCGCTTCCCCGACGCCGACACATCGAAGCTCCAGAGCCCGGACATCGTCGCCGACACCGTGCTCTACGCCCTGTCGGTCCCTGTGGGCAGCGTGGTGCCGGAGCTGGTCGTCGTGCCGCGCAGTGAGAGCTCCTGGCCGTGACCGGGGCGGCGGGAGGCTAGGCGCGGCCCGGCCGCGCCTCCCGCTCTGAGGCGAGCGACGGCCCTTGCGGGAGTCGAGGGGGCCGAGGTCCGGACATCATCGGCCGGCCCGGGTGCGAGCAGCATCCCGGGCCGGCCGTTTCCGTATGCCCGCACTTGGTCACGGACTGTCACCGTTCGAGTGGGGCCAATGGGTAAGAAGTGCCACAATCATTTCGATTGGTCCCTGAGGCAAGGGTGACTCAGGAGGTGCGCGACCGTGCCCCTCGGCAGGGAAGCGCAGAGAAACACTCGAACCGAAGGCAGAGAAACACCCGAAGCGCAGAGCAACCCCGCCCAGGACGCACGCCGGATCCGGAGGACACCATGGCCGACATCAACCCCATCGACCTGCAGAAAGCCCTCAAGGGGGCGGAGTACCCCAGCGACCGGAACTCCCTGGTCGAGCTGGCCAAGCGCAATGGCGCGGGCCAGTCGCTCGTGGACCGCCTCGCCGGGCTGGACCAGGACCGGTTCGAGGGACCCGACGACGTCCAGAAGGCCGTCTTCGGCTGAGCGATCCGACGGTGCACGAAGGGAGGACCCGATGCGCCAAGCAGCCGCCCGCCGCTTCCAGCACGCCGTCGTCACCGGCGGCGCCGGTTTTGTCGGCTCACATCTGTGCACCGCGCTGCTCGACCAGGGCACCGCCGTCACCTGTGTGGACGACTTCTGCACCGGCACGCCCGGCAATGTGGCCCATCTGGCCGGCCGCCCCGGGTTCACCCTGCTGCGGGCCGATGTCACCGAGCCGTTCGCGGTCGAGCGGTCGGCCGATCTGGTCCTGCACTTCGCCTCACCGGCCTCGCCCGCCGACTATCTGCGGCTGCCGCTGCACACCCTGGAGACCGGCAGCCTCGGCACTCGGAACGCGCTGGCCCTCGCCCGCCGCCACGGGGCCCGGTTCATCCTGGCCTCCACCTCGGAGGCGTACGGCGACCCCCAGCAGCACCCGCAGAGCGAGAACTACTGGGGCAACGTCAATCCGGTGGGCCCGCGCAGCGTGTACGACGAGGCCAAGCGCTTCGGGGAGGCGTTCACGACGGCGGAGGCGGGGGTGAACGGGACCGACGCAGGCATCGTGCGGCTGTTCAACACGTACGGCCCGCGGATGCGCGGCTACGACGGACGGGCCGTGCCCACGTTCATCCGCCAGGCCCTCGCCGGCGAGCCCCTCACCGTCACCGGCGACGGACGGCAGACCCGTTCGCTCGCCTATGTCGACGACACCGTGCGCGGCATCCTCGCCATGGCGGCATCGGATCTGCTCGGCCCGGTGAACATCGGCAACCCCGTCGAGATCACCATGCTCGACCTCGCCCGCACGGTCATCGAGCTCACCGGCTCCGAGTCCACCGTCCGCTTCATCGAACGGCCGACGGACGATCCGGCCGTGCGCTGCCCCGACATCACGCTGGCCCGCGGCAAGCTCCAGTGGGAGCCGCTCGTCCCCGCGGCCGAGGGCCTGGCCCGGACCATCCGCTGGTACCGCGAGAGGGCAGCCGCCGACTGACCGGCCGCCCTGCCCGACACCCCGGCGCACCGCTCCTCCCCCGCGGCCCCGGCCGTCGAAAGGCGAACGTCCATGCGCATCCTCGGCATCAACGCCCTCTTCCACGATCCGGCCGCGGCGCTGGTCATCGACGGCCGTATCGTCGCGGCCGCGGAGGAGGAACGCTTCTCACGGCGCAAGCACGGCAAGCGGCCGCTGCCGTTCTCCGCCTGGGAAATGCCCGAGAAGGCAGCCGCCTGGTGCCTCACCCAGGCCGGTCTGCGGCCCCAGGACCTGGACGCCGTCGCGTACTCCTTCGACCCCGCCCTCGCGCGCCCCGCCGAGGCCATGGGCCTGGACGATCCCTGGGACCATCTGCGGCTGACGTACGCCCGCGAGGCCCCCGGCTTCCTGCGCACCGCCCTCCCCGGCCTCGACCCGGAGATCGTGCGGTTCGTCCCCCACCATCTGGCGCACGCCGCGTCCGGCGCGCTCGCCGCCCCCGGAGCCGAGACGTCCTCGGTCCTCGTCCTGGACGGCCGCGGCGAGGCCACCTCCCACCTTGCGGCGCGTCGTGTGCGCGGGCGTCTGGAGCCGCTGTACGGCCAGGAGCTGCCGCACTCCCTCGGCCTGGTGTACGAGGAACTCACCGAGCATCTGGGCTTCCTGCGCTCCTCCGACGAGTACAAGGTGATGGCCCTCGCCTCCTACGGCTCCCCGCGGATGCTCGAGGAGCTGCGCCGGTACGTCCACCCGACCGGCGACGGCGGCTTCCGCGCCACCGGGGTGCCCTGGCACGAGCTGTGCTCTCCGCTGCGGCCCGGCGAGGCCTGGTCCCGGGAGCACGCCGATCTGGCGGCGAGCGCCCAGGCCTGTCTGGAGGAGACCCTGCTGGACCTGGCGCGCTGGCTGCACGGGCGGACCCACGACAGCGTGCTGACCATGGCCGGGGGAGTGGCTCTCAACTGCGTGGCCAACTCCCGTATCGCCCGCGACGGCCCGTTCGACCGGGTGTGGGTGCAGCCCGCCGCGGGCGACGCCGGCACCGCGCTCGGCGGCGCGCTGCTGCTGGCCGCCGAAGGGGGCGGGAGGACGGAGCCGATGGCGGGTGCCGACCTGGGGCGCTGCTGGACCGACGCCGAGCTGGAGGCGTGGCTGAAGACGGCGGCCGTACCGTTCGAGCGGCCCCCCGACGTCGCCGAGACGGTCGCCCGCGCGCTCGCGGACGACGCGATCGTCGCCTGGTTCCAGGGCCGCTCCGAGTACGGGCCCCGGGCGCTGGGGCACCGCTCCCTGCTGGCGCATCCCGGCCGGTCGGGCAATCTCGAGCGGCTCAACGACGTCAAGGGCCGGGAGCAGTTCCGCCCCGTCGCGCCGATGGTGACGACGGACCGGGCTGCTGAGATCTTCGACGGCCCGCTGCCCAGTCCGTACATGCTGTTCGTGCACGAGGTGGCGCCCGAGTGGCGTGAGCGCATCCCGGCCGTCGTCCATGTGGACGGCACGGCCCGCATCCAGACCGTCGACCCGGCCGCCGAGCCGCTGGTCGCCAGGATGCTGGGCTGCTTCGAGCGGCTGACCGGACTGCCGGTGGTGGTCAACACCAGCCTCAACACCTCCGGCAGGCCGATGGTCGACGACCCGCGGGACGCGCTGGAGTGTTTCGGCTCCGCTCCGGTGGACCTGCTGGCCATCGGGCCGTTCGTGGTCCGCCGGGGCCCGTTCTTCGCCACGGGCCGGCCGGACGCGGCCGCCGGTGCCGGAGCCGTCCGATGAACGACCGCGCCACCTCCGCCGGGCCCCCGTACGCGGTGGTCGTCCCCACCCTCGGGCGGCCCAGCCTGGGCGGAGTCCTGCGGGCCCTGGAAAAGGCGGGGGAGCCCCGCCCCCGGCGGATCGTCCTCGTCGACGACCGGCGCCGGCCCCACGGCCCGCTTCCCGTCGGGATCCCCGCCTCACTCCGGGCGCTGGTCGAGGTCGTCCGCGGCGGCGCCGCCGGACCCGCGGCCGCCCGCAACGCCGGGTGGAGAGCCGCTCCGGAGCCCTGGATCGCCTTCCTCGACGACGATGTCGTACCGGGGCCGTTCTGGACGGCGGATCTCGCGGCCGACCTGGCCCGGGCCGGACCGAACGTGGGTGGTGTCCAGGGCCGTATCGACGTTCCGCTGCCGCCGGGCCGGCGCGCCACCGACTGGGAGCGCACCACCGCGGGACTGGCCACAGCCCGGTGGATCACCGCGGACATGGCCTACCGGCGTGCGGCGCTGGAGGCCGTCGGAGGGTTCGACGAGCGCTTCCCCCGAGCCTTCCGCGAGGACGCCGACCTGGCGCTGCGGGTCGAGGCGGCGGGCTGGACGCTGATCACGGGGCGCCGTCGTACGAGCCACCCGGTGCGGCCCGTGAGCCGCTGGGTGTCTGTCCGCACCCAGGCCGGCAACGCCGATGACGTCCTCATGAGCCGGATCCACGGGCGCGACTGGTGGGCCCGGGCCGGGGCCCCGCGCGGCCGGCTGCCGCTCCACCTCGCGATCACCGCGGCCGGCGCGGCCGGTGCACTGTGCGCCCTGGGCGGGCGGCGGCGGGCGGCGGCGGTCTGCGCGGGGCTGTGGCTCGCGGGAACGGCGGAGTTCGCCGTGGCACGCATCAGACCGGGTCCGCGTACCCGCGAGGAGATCACCACGATGGCGGCGAGCAGCGCCGTCATCCCACCGATGGCCACGGCCCACTGGCTGGCGGGGCTGACACGGCACCGCAACGTGCCCCCCTCGGTGGCCGGCGCGGGGTACGGCGAGCGGCGGGTGACGTCCGGTGTCCGGGCGTAGCGAGGGAGCGGCGGCCGAGGGGGCCCTGTCGCCGCGGCCGTCGCCGTATCGTCAGCAAGCGTCACGATTGGTTGCGCTTCGTCCGGACACTCGACTCCGTATGGCCGCCACTCCCGCCCCAGCAGCACCACCCACCTCGGCGGGGGAGCCATGGCTGTTCGGCCGAGGCGGATCACCGGCGCCACGGACGGGGTCCGGACGAGGCGGCCACCACGCCCTCTCGGGGCTTGCGGCGCTGCTGTTCGACCGCGACGGCACCCTGGTGGAGGACGTCCCGTACAACGGGGATCCCGCGCTCGTCCGGCTCATGCCGGGTGCGCGCGCCGCTCTCGAGGCCGTACGCGCTCGCGGTCTGGCGGTCGGAGTGGTCAGCAACCAGTCGGGTGTGGCCCGGGGGCTGCTCACCCGGGAGCAGGTCGAAGCGGTGCAGCGGCGCGTCGAGGCGCTGCTGGGGCCGTTCGACGTCTGGGTGGTGTGCCCGCACGGCCCCGCCGACGGCTGCGGATGCCGTAAGCCCGCCCCCGGACTGGTCCATGCCGCGTGCGCCCATCTCGGGGTCGAGCCGGGACGAGCCGCCGTCATCGGCGACATCGGCGCCGATGTGGAGGCCGCGCGGGCGGCCGGTGCCCGGGGTGTGCTGGTGCCGACGTCGGTGACCCGCGCGCGGGAGATCGCCGCAGCCGAGGAGAGCGCCCCCGACCTCCTGACGGCCGTACGGGAGCTGCTCGCGGGTCGGTGGGCACCGGCGGACGGGTCTCGGGCGGACAGGGCTCCGACGGACCGGGCAGATGCGGGTGCGGCGCGGACCGGCGGGGCGCCGAAGGGCGGGGCGCTCAAGGACCGGGCACCGGCCGACCGGACGCCGACGGACCCGGCACCGACGGATCCGGCACCGACGGATCCGGCACCGACGGGAGGCATCGGATGACACGCCGCACAACGCCACGCAGGCAGCAGACCGCGCGCACCCTCGTCGTACGGCTCGACAGCGCGGGCGATGTGCTGCTCGCCGGGCCCGCCGTGCGCGCCGCGGCGGCCGGCTCCGCGTACACCGCCGTGCTCTGCGGACCCCTCGGCGAACAGGCCGCCCGGCTGCTGCCCGGCGTGGACGAGGTGCTGGTGCACGACGCGCCCTGGGTGGGCCTCGAACCGGCTCCGGTCCGGCGCGAAGCCACCGATGCGCTCCTCGACGCCCTCGCCGCCCGGCGCTTCGACCGTGCTCTGATCCTCACGTCCTTCCACCAGAGCCCGCTGCCTGCGGCCCTGTTGCTCAAACTCGCCGGGATCCCGTGGACCGGCGCGGACAGCGAGCACTACCCGGGCGCCCTGCTGGACCTCCGGCACCGGCGGGCGCCCCACCGCCACGAGGCCCGCGCCGCTCTCGACCTCGCCGAGGCGGCCGGCTTCGCGCTCCCGCCCGGCGACGACGGATCCCTGCGCATCACTCCTCCCCCGGACACCACACCGCTGACCGGGACCGCGCCCTATCTCGTCGTCCACCCCGGTGCGGCCGTCCCCGCCCGCGCCTGGAGTACGGAGAGGGCCGCCCGGGCCGTCGCCGCGCTGGACGAGGCCGGGCATCGCGTGGTGGTCACCGGCGGGCCCGCGGAGAAGGAGCTCACGGCCGCCGTGGCGGGCGGCTGCGCACTCGACCTGGGCGGCCGGACCGGGTTCCTGGAGCTCGCCGGGGTGCTGGCCGGAGCGCGGGCCGTGGTGACCGGCAACACCGGCCCGTCCCATCTGGCCGCGGCGGTCGGCACCCCGGTGGTCTGCCTGTTCGCGCCCGTCGTCCCCGCCGAGCGGTGGGCCCCCTACCGGGTCCCGCACATCCTCCTCGGTGACCAGGACGCCCCCTGCGCCGGGACGCGGGCCCGTGTCTGCCCCGTGTCCGGGCACCCCTGCCTGGACTCGGTGACCGACGCGGAGCTGATCGAGGCCGTCTGTGCGCTGCTGGCACAGCGCACGGAGCTCCGGCCGGTGAACGAGCCGGGCGGGTACGCCCGTTCGGAGGCGAGCGGATGAACGTCCTACTCTGGCATGTACACGGCTCCTGGACGACGGCCTTCGTCCAGGGGCCCCACACGTACCTCGTGCCCGTGCTGCCGGACCGCGGGCCCGACGGCCGCGGCCGGGCCCGTACCTTCCCCTGGCCCGCCTCCGTCCTCGAACTCGCCCCGGACCAACTGCGGGACGCGCCCGTCGACCTCGTGGTCCTTCAGCGGCCGCACGAGGCCGAGCTCGCCGAGCGCTGGCTCGGCGGCCGCCGGCCCGGCCGCGATGTGCCCGCCGTCTACCTGGAGCACAACGCCCCCGACGGGGCCGTGCCCGCCACCCGGCATCCGTGTGCCGACCGGGACGACCTGGTGCTGGTGCATGTCACCCACTTCAACCGGCTGTTCTGGGACAACGGCAGCACGCGTACGGCCGTCATCGAGCACGGCATCGTCGACCCCGGGCACCAGTACACCGGCCACGTCCCCCGCGCCGCCGTCGTCGTCAACGAGCCCGTCCGGCGCGGCCGTACCACCGGCACCGACCTGCTGCCCGCCCTCAGCGAGGCGGCCCCGCTCGACGTCTTCGGCATGGGGACGCAGGGGCTCGCCCGGCACCTCGGACTGTCCGACGAACGCTGCCGTACCGAGGAGCTCCCGCAGGCCGGACTGCACACGGCCATGGCCCGGCGCCGTCTCTATCTGCACCCCGTGCGCTGGACCTCGCTCGGGCTCTCGCTCCTGGAGGCCATGCACCTGGGCATGCCCGTCGTCGCCCTCGCCACGACCGAAGTGGTGGAGGCGGTGCCCGGGGACGCCGGGGTGCTGTCCACCCGCCCCGAGGTCCTGGCCCGCGCCGCCCGGACCTATCTGCACGAACCGCTCGCCGCGGCCGAGGACGGGGCCCGGGCCCGCCGCGCGGCGCTCGAGCGGTACGGACTCAAGCGCTTCCTCGAGGACTGGGAGCGGCTGATGGAGGAGGTGATCCCCTGATGACGCGCACCCCACGGGCCGGTGCCCTCACCGTCGCGCTCGTCTCGGAACACGCCAGTCCGCTCGCCGTCCTCGGCGGTGTGGACGCGGGCGGCCAGAACGTCCATGTCGCCCAGCTCGCGGGAGCTCTCGCCGACCGGGGCCACCGCGTCGCCGTCTACACCCGCCGGGACGCACCGGATCTGCCCTCCCGTGTGCCGCTGCGGCCCGGCGTCGAGGTACGGCATGTCCCCGCCGGGCCCGCCCGGCCGATACCCAAGGACGAACTCCTGCCGTACATGCCGCAGTTCGGCCGCCATCTGGAACGGGAGTGGGGAAGCGCACCGCCCGACCTGGTGCACTCGCACTTCTGGATGTCGGGTGTCGCCACGCTCCAGGCGGCGCGGGAGCTCGACCTCCCGTTCGCGCACACCTACCACGCCCTGGGCACGGTCAAGCGGCGCCACCAGAAGGACGCCGACAGCAGCCCTCCCGACCGTATCGCCTGGGAGACCAAGGTCGGCGAGGGATGCGACCGCATCATCGCGACCTGCCGGGACGAAGTCGCCGAGCTGGCCGCCATGGGCCTGCCCACGACGCGGATCGCCGTCGTCCCCTGCGGCGTCGACCCCGAGCGCTTCACCCCGCACGGCCCGACCACCCCCCGCACCGGCCGGCGGCCCCTGCTGGTCCAACTGGGCCGGCTGGTCCCCCGTAAGGGCGCGGACGTCTCCATCGCGGCCCTCACGCTGCTCCCCGACGCCCAGCTCCTCATCGCCGGAGGGCCGCCCGCCGGGCATCTGGACGACGACCCCGAGGTGGGGCGGCTACGGGCCCTCGCCCGGGACCTGGGGGTGGCCGACCGGGTCCGTTTCACCGGCGGGGTGTCCTGTGAGGAGGTCCCGGCACTGCTGCGCAGCGCCGATGTCGTCCTGTGCCCGGCGGACTACGAGCCCTTCGGGATCGTGCCGTTGGAGGCGATGGGCTGCGGCACGCCGGTGGTCGCCAGTGCCGTCGGCGGCCAGCAGGACACCGTCGCCGACCCCGGCACGGGCCGGCTCGTCCCGCCGCGCGACCCCGCCGCGCTCGCCGACGCCGTCGCGGCCCTGCTCGCCCACCCTGAACAGCGGGCGGCCTGTGGCGCCGCGGGCCGCCGGCGGGTTCTGACCCGCTACGGCTGGGACCGCGTGGCGGCGGCCACCGAAGCCGTCTACCGCGACGTCCTGGCGCAGCGCCCGGCAGGCGTCAGCGGAGCGCTGTGACCGAGGAGCCACCACCGGTCTGTCACCGGACCGGCCGACGAACAGAAGGGAGCCCCCCGCCCGTCTCCGGCCCACCGACACCACGACCCCCGCCCGTCTCCGGCCCACCGACACCACGACCCCCGCCCGTCTCCGACCCACCGACGCTACGAGCTCCCGGCCCGTCTTCGCCCCCCGGCACTACGGGGCCACCCCACTCGTCATCCGCCCACCGACTCACGCGAAGGAGGCCCGGGCCCAGGCCGCCGTCCACGGACGCCAGGAGGCTGAACCGTCATGACCGACTCTCTCCGCGCAGCACATGAGCACTGCCAGTTGCTCCAGGAGGCGCTGGGCCGCTTCCGTGAGCACGGCCTGGACCAGGTCACCGCGTGGGGCCGGCACCTGGCCGCCGTACTCCCGGTCGGAGGCCGGCTGCTCGCCGCCGGCAACGGCGGCAGCGCCGCCCAGGCCCAGCACCTGACCGCCGAACTCGTCGGCCGCTACCGGCAGGAGAGGCCCGCCTACTCCGCCATCGCCCTGCACGCGGACACCTCCAGCGTCACCGCCATCGGCAACGACTACGGCTTCGAGGAGCTGTACGCCCGGCAGGTCGCCGCCCACGGACGCCCCGGTGACGTCCTCGTCCTGCTGTCCACCTCCGGCCGCAGCCCCAACCTGCTCGGCGCGGCCGACACCGGCCGGGCGGCAGGTCTCCGCGTCTGGGCCATGACCGGGCCGTCCCCCAACCCCCTGGCCGCCCGCGCGGACGAGGCCCTGTGCATCACCTCCGGCAGCACGGCGACCGTCCAGGAGGCGCATCTCGTGGCGCTCCATCTGCTGTGCGAGGCCTTCGACGCGGCGCTGGAACACCGCGGTCAGGGGGCGGCCGCCATGGCACCCGCCGCCCGGCCGGCCGCGCCGGAGTGGGGCATCGCATGAGCCCGCGACCTCTTCGCGCCGGCCCCGACGCGGCGGCCCGGCGCCGTACCGACCGGAGGAGTCCATGACTGCCCGCCGCCCGCTCGTCGTCGTCGGAGACGCCCTCCTGGACCAGGACATCGACGGTGAGGCCACCCTGCTGGCGCCCGACGCCCCGGCACCCGTCGTGGACGTCACCGCCGACCGCAGCCGCCCCGTCGGGGCCGGGCTGGCCGCGGCGCTCGCGGCGGCCGGAGGCCGTGAGGTCGTCCTGATCACCGCTCTGGGCGGGGACCGGGCCAGCGAGGCCGTCCGCACGGCCCTCGGTTCGCGCGTCCGGCTGGTCGAACTCCCGCTCTCCGGCAGCCTTCCCGTGAAGACCCGGGTACGCGCCGACGGCCGGGCGCTGGTGCGCATCGACCGCGGCGGCGGCACGCCGGGACGGCCGGGCGCCGCGGTGCGCGCCGTCCTCCAGGAGGCCCAGGCCGTGCTGGTCGCCGACTACGGGCGGGGAGCGGCCGCCGCCGTACGGTCCTACCTCGCCGAAGCGGCCCGGCGCGTTCCCCTCGTCTGGGACCCGCACCCGCTCGGCGGCCCTCCGGTGCCCGGGGTACGGCTGGCCACGCCCAATGCCGCGGAGGCCCGTCGCCTCGTCCCGTCCGACACCAGCGGCCCCCTGACCGACGACGGCGGCTCTCCGTCCGCCACCGGCTCCCGGCCCCACGCCGATGGCTTCCGGTCCGGTACCGGCTCCCCTCCCGGCACCACCGCCTCCCCGCCCGGCAGCCGTGGCGGACCGGCCGAGGACGATTCCCTGCGTGCCCACGGCATCCGCGGGGCCCGGTTGGCGGAACGCTGGCGGGCCGCGGCCGTCGCGGTCACCCTCGGCGCGCGGGGCGCGATCCTCACCCGCGCCGGCACGGACGCCCCCATGTACATCCCGGCCCCGCACCGCGCCCAAGGCGACCCGTGCGGCGCGGGGGACTGCTTCGCCGCCACGGCGGCCGCCGCCCTCGCCGACGGCGGACTCCCCGAGGAGGCCGTACAGCTGGCCGTCGCCGAGGCCGCCGCGTTCGTCGCCGCGGGCGGCGCGGGCAACCCCGCCCTGTGGGAGTCTCCCGACGAGGACTCCGACCGGGACCGGCGCCCGCACGCCACGCGCGACGCGCACGCCCTCGCCGAGTCCGTACGCGCCCGCGGCGGAACGGTCGTCGCCACCGGGGGCTGCTTCGACCTGCTCCATGCCGGACATGTGGGCCTCCTGCAGAACGCCCGCCGCACCGGCGACTGTCTGATCGTCTGTGTGAACTCCGATGCCTCGGTCCGCCGGCTGAAGGGCCCCGGCCGGCCGATCACCCCCGTCGCCGACCGCGTCCGCGTCCTGGCCGGACTCGGCTGTGTGGACGCGGTCGCCGTATTCGACGAGGACACGCCGGAGGCGCTGCTGCGGCAACTGCGGCCCGACGTATGGGTCAAGGGCGGGGACTACCGCGTCGACGCCCTCCCCGAGGCCGCGGCGCTGCGGGAGTGGGGCGGGCAGGCCCTCGTCCTGCCGTATCTCGACGGCCGCTCCACGACCGAACTCGCCCGCCGGGCCGCGCTTTCGCCCACCGAACCGCAGGCGGGGCCATGAGGGCGGGCAGTGCCGTGCCCGGGGACAGGCTCCGCGGCACGGACAGCAGGGGGCCGAGGCTTCTGGTCCTCCGCGCCCTGGGGCTCGGCGACCTGCTCACGGCCGTACCCGCGCTGCGCGCCCTGCGGCGTGCCTGCCCCGGACATCAACTGCTGCTGGCCGCGCCCGCGCGGTTGGCGGAGGCCGCCGCGGCCACCGGGGCCGTGGACGTGCTGCTGCCCGTCACCGCGCCGGGCCGCGCCGTCCCCGGTCGGATCGGCTGGACCGGGCCGCCGCCCGACCTCGCGGTGGACCTCCATGGCAACGGCCCCTCCAGCCACCGGCTGCTCCACATCCTGCACCCCGGCCGGCTGTTCGCCTACGGGCACCCGGACACCCCGGAGATCCCCGGCCCCGCCTGGCGCGAGGACGAACACGAACGCCACCGCTGGTGCCGTCTGTTGACCTGGTACGGCCTGCCCGCCGACCCCGGCGACCTGCGTATCCCGCGCCCCGACCGTCCTTCTCCCGCCCCCGGAGCCGTCGTTGTGCACCCGGGCGCGGACGCCGCGGCCCGGTGCTGGCCCCCGGAGCGCTTCGCCGCGGTGGCCGGCGCGCTACGGGCCGCGGGGCACCGGG
>NZ_JBQQBW010000070.1:0-36396 GCF_052245415.1 Streptomyces sp. 8N706
GGGACATCAGTCCCGGGCCCGGCCCTTTGGTATCCCACGGTGATCGCGGCGGCGACCTCGGTGCCGTTCGTCTCCGCCAGGCTGCCGCCTTCACCGTGGGGATGTTGTCGGCTGCCGCAGCCGTGGTCCCCGCTCGCTCACCCCCGGCTGGGGTTCAGCCGGGGGTGAGCGGGAGAGATGTCAGGCTTCGGCCCTGCGGAGGCGGAAGGTGAGACCGAGCGGGTCGTCCGTGAACGGGTCGCCGTAGGAGTCGTCCGCCTCGCCCGAGGCGAAGTCCGTGGCGAGAACCTCGTCCGAGACCAGGGCGGAGTGGTCCGTGAGGGCCTTACGGACCTCCTCGTCCGTGGACTGCCAGCGCAGGGCGATCCGGTCCGCCACGTCCAGGCCGCTGTTCTTGCGCGCCTCCTGGATCAGCCGG
This sequence comes from Streptomyces sp. 8N706, assembly GCF_052245415.1. Classification (NCBI taxonomy): domain Bacteria; kingdom Bacillati; phylum Actinomycetota; class Actinomycetes; order Kitasatosporales; family Streptomycetaceae; genus Streptomyces; species Streptomyces sp. 8N706. Next base: position 419 of record NZ_JBQQBW010000070.1, read on the forward strand.
ATCGCGTCACGGGCCAGGCCTGCCCGGCGCAGCTCCGGGGTGATCTCCAGGTCGAGGGCGACGGTCGCACCCGAGTCCGAGGCCACCGACCAGCCTTCGCGCGGGGTCTCGGTGATGATCACCTCGTCCGGTGACAGGGGCACCGTCTCGCCGTCGACCTCCACCGAGGCCGTGCCCTCGCGGAGCGCCAGCGACAGCGCGGCGGCGTCCGCCCCGGCGATCGCCTGGGCGACGGCCTGAACGCCCTTGCCGAAGCGTTTGCCCAGCGCACGGAAGTTGGCCTTGGCCGTGGTGTCCACCAGGGATCCGCCGACCTCGGAGAGGGAGGCGAGCTCGCTGACGTTCAACTCCTCGGCGATCTGGGCGCGCAGCTCCTCACCCAGGGACTCGAAGCCGGCCGCGGCGACCAGGGCGCGCGACAGCGGCTGGCGGGTCTTCACGCCCGACTCGGCGCGCGTCGCCCGTCCGAGCTCCACCAGGCGGCGCACCAGCACCATCCGGGAGGACAGCGCGGGGTCGATCAGAGCGGTGTCGGCCTGGGGCCAGGACGCCAGATGCACCGACTCCGGGGCGTCCGGGGCGACCGGGACCACCAGGTCCTGCCACACCCGCTCGGTGACGAAGGGGACGATCGGCGCCATCAGACGGGTGACCGTCTCGATCGATTCGTGCAGGGTGCGGAGCGCGGCCCGGTCGCCCTGCCAGAAGCGGCGGCGGGAGCGGCGCACGTACCAGTTGGACAGGTCGTCCACGAAGGCCGACAGCAGCTTGCCGGCGCGCTGGGTGTCGTAGCTCTCCATGGCCTGGGTGACCTGGTCGGTGAGGGCGTTGAGCTCGCTCAGGAGCCAGCGGTCCAGCAGCGGGCGGTCGGCCGGGGCCGGGTCCCACGAGCTCGGCGCCCAGCCGGACGTCCGGGCGTACAGGGCCTGGAAGGCAACCGTGTTCCAGTACGTGAGGAGGGTCTTGCGGACGACCTCCTGGATCGTGCCGTGGCCCACCCGGCGGGCCGACCACGGCGAGCCGCCGGCCGCCATGAACCAGCGCACCGCGTCGGCGCCGTGCTCGTCCATGAGCGGGATCGGCTGGAGGATGTTGCCCAGGTGCTTGGACATCTTGCGGCCGTCCTCGGCGAGGATGTGGCCGAGACAGACCACGTTCTCGTAGGACGACTTGTCGAAGACCAGCGTGCCGACGGCCATCAGCGTGTAGAACCAGCCACGGGTCTGGTCGATGGCCTCCGAGATGAACTGCGCCGGATAGCGCTTCTCGAAGACGTCCTTGTTGCGGTACGGATAGCCCCACTGTGCGAAGGGCATCGAGCCCGAGTCGTACCAGGCGTCGATCACTTCCGGGACGCGGACCGCCTCGAGCGAGCAGCCCTCGGCGGTGCAGCTGAACGTGATCTCGTCGATGTACGGGCGGTGGGGGTCGAGGCCCGACTGGTCGGTGCCCGTGAGCTCGGAGAGCTCGGCGAGGGAGCCGACACAGGTGAGGTGGCCCTCCTCGCAGCGCCAGACCGGAAGCGGTGTGCCCCAGTAGCGGTTGCGGGACAGCGCCCAGTCGATGTTGTTGTTCAGCCAGTCCCCGAAGCGGCCGTGCTTGACCGAGTCCGGGTACCAGTTGGTGTTCTCGTTCTCCCGCAGCAGCGCGTCCTTGATCGCGGTGGTGCGGATGTACCAGGACGGCTGGGCGTAGTAGAGGAGCGCCGTGTGGCAGCGCCAGCAGTGCGGGTAGCTGTGTTCGTACGGGACGTGCCGGAACAGTAGGTCCCGCTCGCCGAGGTCCTTGACCAGCGCCTCGTCGGCCTTCTTGAAGAACTGGCCGCCGACGAGCGGCACGTTCTCCTCGAAGGTGCCGTCCGGGCGGACCGGGTTCACGACCGGCAGACCGTACGCCCGGCACACCTTGAGGTCGTCCTCACCGAAGGCCGGGGACTGGTGGACCAGGCCGGTGCCGTCTTCCGTCGTCACATAGTCGGCATTGACGATGAAATGGGCGTCCTCGATGGGGACCAGGGAGAACGGGCGGTCGTAGGCCCATCGCTCCATCTCGGTGCCGGTGAAGGTCCGCCCGGTGGCCTCCCACCCTTCGCCCAGCGCCTTTTCCAGCAGCGGCTGCGCGACGACCAGCTGCTCCTCGCCGTTCGTCGCGACGACGTAGGTCACATCCGGGTGGGCGGCGACCGCGGTGTTCGAGACCAGCGTCCACGGGGTCGTCGTCCAGACCAGCAGCGCCGCCTCGCCCGCCAGCGGGCCGGAGGTCAGCGGGAAGCGGACGTAGACGGAGGGGTCGACGACCGTCTCGTATCCCTGCGCCAGCTCGTGGTCGGACAGACCGGTGCCGCAGCGCGGGCACCAGGGGGCGACCCGGTGGTCCTGGACCAGCAGGCCCTTGGTGAAGATCTCCTTCAGCGACCACCAGACCGATTCGACGTACTCCGGGTCCATGGTGCGATAGGCGTCGTCCAGGTCGACCCAGTAGCCCATGCGCGTGGTGAGCTCGGCGAAGGCGTCGGTGTGCCGGGTCACCGACTCGCGGCACTTGGCGTTGAAGGGGGCGATGCCGTAGGCCTCGATGTCCTTCTTGCCGTTGAAGCCGAGCTCTTTCTCGACGGCCAGTTCGACGGGCAGACCATGGCAGTCCCAGCCCGCCTTGCGGCCGACGTGGTAGCCCTGCATGGTCCGGAAGCGGGGGAAGACGTCCTTGAAGACGCGTGCCTCGATGTGGTGGGCGCCGGGCATGCCGTTCGCGGTCGGCGGGCCCTCGTAGAAGACCCACTCGGGCCGGCCGGCGGACTGCTCGAGACTACGGGCGAAGATCTTGTTCTCGCGCCAGAAGTCGAGCACGGCGTGCTCGAGGGCGGGCAGGTCGACCTGGGCGGGCACCTGGCGGTACTGCGGCGGCGTCATCGGGAGTCTCTTCCTCCGGCGGACATGTCGGTTCCGTCGGAGGGACGAGAGCACGGCTCCCGCGGTACCACCCTCCTTGGCCGCGGGCAGTGCCCTCGGCCCCCTCATTGGGGTCACGACGCCGGGTCTACTCGCTCGGGGAGCTTTCTTCCGGCGGCTCCGGGGTGATCTTCACGTCGCGCTCGCCTCCGGGCTCGCACCGTCCCCGGATCGCTCATGGCCGCGTACGGCGCTACTCGTCCCCTTCCACGCCTTTCGCTGCGCCCAGTGTACGGGGCCTCGCCGAGCCGGGCCGACCGCATTTCCCGGTCCGGTGCATGACCCGGATGGGGCATCCGCGGGGTCGCGGAGTTCGGGCCGCCCGGAGGGTCCGCGCCGGGACAGGTGATTACCGGGCGGGGAGCGGGGCACAACGCTGTCAAGCTTGCCCTGCCGACTGGTGAGGCAGGCGCTGTGCCCCCTCCGAGGCCCCGGCCAGGCGGCGTGCCCCGTTGCCGCGGGCCTGGAGTCGATTTATCGTCCCAGCACCGATGCGCGTGCAAGATCACAATATGTGAAGGGGCCGCGGCCATGGTGGCGAAGAAAACCGCCGTGAAGAAGACGGCGTCCGCCAGATCCGCTGGTGCGGCGCCCAGGAATTCACCGCCGAAGAAGAGCACCGTGAAAAAGAGCACCGTGAAGAAGACCGCGGCCACGACGGAGAAGACGGCCGGAACGGCCAAGAAGTCCGCCACGAAGAAGAGCACGGCCGCGTCGGCGAAGTCGGCTCCGCCCAGGAAGTCGGCGGCCAAGAAGGCCCCGGCGAAGAAGCCCGTGGCCGAGAAGGCCCGGGTGAAGGAGTCCGTGGCCGAGAAGGTCCCGACGAAGAAGTCCGCGGCCGGAAAGGTCCAGGAATCCGCGGCCGGAAACACCACGATGAAGGGGGCCGCGGCCGGGAAGACCCCCGCCACGAAGGCTCCGGCGAAGAAGTCGGCCGCCGAGCAGGCGCCACCCAGGAAGGCCGCCGAGGGAAAGGCCGCGGCCAAGAACAGCACGGCCCGCACGACCAAGGCCAGGAAGGCCGTACCGGCGAAGAAGGCTGTGAAGGCGGCGACCGCCGCCCGGAAGCCCGCTGACACGACGGGAGCCCATACGGTGGTTGCGAAGAAGACTCCAGGCGGGGCCTCGGCCGCCAAGAAGGTCGCGGCCGCCGCCGCGACCGCGGTTCCCAAGGCCCGCGTCGGCGCGGCCGGACCCGAGGAGCTCGCCGTACGGCCCGGCGAGGAGCCCTGGTCCGCCGACGAGGTGGCCGAGGCCCGCGCGGAGCTGCAGAACGAGGCGCTCCGGCTGGGCGCGGAGATCATCGCCTCGGAGGAGGCGATCACGGGTCTGATGCGCGACTCCGGTGACGGTGCGGGCGACGACCAGGCCGATGCGGGCACCAAGAACATCACCCGCGAGCACGAGCTGGCTCTCGCGGCCAACGCCCGCGAGATGCTGGAGCAGACCGAGCGGGCGCTCGAGCGGCTGGACGCCGGCACGTACGGGCTCTGCGAGTCCTGCGGGAATCCGATCGGCAAGGCGCGGATGCAGGCCTTCCCCCGAGCCACCCTGTGCGTGGAGTGCAAGCAGAGGCAGGAGCGGCACTGAACTCACGGGTGTGCCGTACCCTCGTCCTCAGTCGACTCAGGCGGGGCCCGGACCCGCTCGCGGACGGATGCTGAGGACTCAGGTGGCAGAGGCGGAGCGGACCATCGGTACTCCAGGTTGTGACGAGCCGGAGCAGGCCGAGCGGTCCACGCCCAGGGGGAAGCGGCGGGTCGCGGTACTGCTGGCGGTCGCCGCGATCGCCTATGCCCTCGATCTGTTCAGCAAGATGATCGTGGTCGCGGAGCTGGAGCACCACGAACCGATCGAGATCCTGGGCGATGTGCTCAAGCTGGAGGCGGTGCGGAACCCCGGGGCCGCCTTCGGCCTCGGCCAGGCCCTGACCATCGTCTTCACCATCATCGCGGCGACGGTGATCGTGGTGATCGCGAGGATCGCCCGCAAGCTGTACAGCGTCCCGTGGGCCATCGCGCTCGGACTGCTGCTCGGTGGCGCGTTCGGCAACCTCACGGACCGGATTTTCCGGTCGCCGGGGGTCTTCCAAGGCGCCGTGGTGGACTTCATCGCCCCGGCGCACTTCGCGGTCTTCAATCTCGCCGACTCCGCGATCGTCTGCGGCGGCGTCCTCATCGTGATCCTCTCCTTCCGCGGTCTGGACCCGGACGGCACGGTCCACAAGGACTGACGACAGATCCACAGCGACCGGCGACAGGTCCACGAGCGGCCGGCGACGAGGACTGGCGTACGGGCCGACGGTCACGGTCCGGCATACTCGACGGGGTGAGCACCCTTCCCGAGATCCGCACGCTGCCCGTACCCGACGGCCTGGAGGGCGAGCGCGTCGACGCCGCGATCGCCCGTATGTTCGGCTTTTCCCGGACCAAGGCCGCCGAGCTCGCCGCGTCCGGGAAGGTCCAGATCGACGGCAGCACCGCCGGCAAGTCCGACCGGGTGAGCGGCGGCGCCTGGCTCGAGGTGGAGATGCCCCAGGCCGCTCCGCCGGTGCAGATCGTGGCCGAACCCGTCGAGGGCATGGAGATCGTCCACGACGACGACGACATCGTCGTGATCATGAAGCCCGTGGGCGTCGCCGCCCACCCCAGCCCCGGCTGGAGCGGCACGACCGTCATCGGCGGACTGGCCGCCGCCGGCTATCGGATCTCCACCTCCGGCGCCGCCGAGCGCCAGGGCATCGTGCACCGTCTCGACGTGGGCACCTCCGGCCTCATGGTCGTCGCGAAGTCCGAGCGCGCGTACAGCCTGCTCAAGCAGCAGTTCCGGGACCGTACGGTCGACAAGCGCTACCATGCGCTCGTCCAGGGCCACCCCGACCCGCTGAGCGGCACCATCGACGCCCCGATCGGCCGCCATCCGAACCACGACTACAAGTGGGCCGTGACCGCCGACGGCAAGCCGAGCGTCACGCACTACGACCTCATCGAGGCGTTCCGCGCCGCCAGCCTGCTCGACATCAAGCTGGAGACCGGCCGCACCCACCAGATCCGGGTGCACATGGCCGCCCACCGCCACCCCTGCGTCGGCGACCTGACCTACGGCGCGGACCCCACCCTCGCCAAGCGGCTCACGGTCACCCGTCAGTGGCTGCACGCGGTCAGGCTCGGTTTCGAGCACCCGGCGGACGGCCGCTGGGTCGAGTACGAGAGCGTCTACCCGGACGACCTCCGGCGCGCCCTCGACACCGTCCGCGCGGAGAGCGCGTGACCGAGAGCGCGGCCGTGACGGCGGGGCCGTACAGGGAGCTGTGAGGCCGGAGCTGTGAGGCCGGCAGCCGCGAGACCCGGAATTGGCCGGTCATGGCACGCTTGAGGGGCTGACCCACCGACCCCGAGCACCGGAGCCGCAGACCGTGGACCAGTTGGCCCTGCTGTTCGTCCTGCTGCTCGGAGCCGTGGTCACGGTCCCCGTCGGCGACCGGCTGGGACTGCCGGCGCCCGTGCTGATGACGCTGGGCGGTGTCGTCCTCGCCCTGCTGCCGTTCGTCCCGAATGTCGACATCCCGCCCGCGTACATCCTGCCGCTCGTCCTTCCGCCGGTGCTCTACGCGTCCGTGCAGCGCACCTCCTGGCGGCAGTTCGCGGCGAACAAACGGGCGATCTTCCTGCTCGCCGTCGCGCTGGTCTTCGTCACCACCGCGGCCGTCGCCGCGGTTGCGCACGCCGTCGTCCCCGGGCTGCCGATCGCGGCCGCCGTCGTCCTCGGCGCGCTCGTCGCCCCGCCCGACCCCGTCGCCGCGACCGCTGTCGCCGGTTCGCTCGGACTGCCCCGGCGCATGGTCTCCATCCTTGAGGGCGAGGGGCTGTTCAACGACGTCACCGCGATCGTGATCTACCACGTGGCCCTGGCCGCCGCCATCAGCGGCACCTTCTCCGTACCGCGGGCGGCCGGGGCCCTGGTCCTGTCCGCGGTCGTCGCGGTGGCGGTCGGATTCGCCCTCGGCTGGGCCGCCAACAAGCTGATCGGGCTGCTCGGCGACCACACCCTGCAGATCGGGCTCACCCTGCTCGTGCCCTTCGTGTCCTACGTTCTGGCGGAGGAGTTCGGGGGCAGCGGGGTGCTCGCCGTGCTCACCACCGCCCTCTTCCTCGCCGAGTACGCCGTCGACGCCGACGACGTCCTGGGACGGCTCGCGGGCAACACCTTCTGGAGCGTCGTCGACACCCTCGTCACCGGCGTCGCCTTCGGTCTCATCGGTCTCGAACTCCACCACCTCTTCGGCACCGTCTCCGGGCGCTGGGGCCAGCTGCTGGGCGCGAGCGCCGCCGTCGTGGGCGTCGTGGTCGCCGTCCGGCTGCTGTGGCTGCTGCCGGCCGCCCGGATCGCCCGGAGAATGCACCGGCGGGGCGACATCGCGGAGGACATCCCGATGACCTGGCGGGAGACCGTCGTCATGTGGTGGGCGGGCATGCGCGGTGTCGCGTCGGTCGCCCTGGCCCTCGCGATCCCCCTGACCATCGACGGCGGTCGGCCCTTCCCCGCCCGCGAGGAAATCCTCTTCATCGCGTTCGCCGTGGTCCTCGCCACGCTGGTGCTCCAGGGCCTGACCCTGCCGTGGCTGGTCAAACGGCTCGACGTCCGCGCCGACACCGACGCCGAGCGGGAGCACGAGCGGCAGCTGGCGCTGCGCGTCGCCAAGGCCGCGAAACGGCGGCTGCGGGAGATCGAGCAGGTCGAGGACGTTCCGGAAGAGCTGTCCGAGCAGCTGCTCCGCCGGGCGTACGAGATCGGGATCCGGATCTCGCCGGACATCGTCGACGACGAGCGGCGGGAGACACAGCACAAGCGGATGGCGCGCCTCCGGCGGGTGCAGCGGATCCAGGCCGAGATGCTCTCGGCAGCCCGCCATGAGGTACTGGCGGCCCGCAGCGAGCCGGGGGCCGACCCGGAGGTGGTCGACCGGGTGCTGCATCAGCTCGATGTACGGAGCCTGCGCGGCGCCCCCGCCGTAGGATCGGACTGATCTCCTGATCTCCTGGTATCCCGAGCGAGGGGAGCCGCGCCCATGTCGCGCACGGTGGTCATCAGTGGTGGCGGTACGGGCATCGGGCTCGCCACCGCCAGAGCGTTCGCCCGGGACGGGGACCAGGTGGTGCTCATCGGGCGGCGGGCCGAGGTCCTCGACAAGGCCGCGGCCGAGGTGCCCGGCGCCGTGGCCTGCCCGGCCGATCTGACCGACCCGCAGCAGACGCGCCGCGCCGCCGGGTTCGTCTGCGAGCGGTTCGGCGCCGTGGACGTGCTCGTCAACAACGCCGGCGGCAACGGCGGACTGGAGCCCCTGGTGGCCGTCGGCGATCCGCTGGAGGCGGTCGCACACGACTGGACGGTCATCTTCCGCCTGAATGTGCACACCGCGGTGCTGCTCACCGAGGCGCTCCGCGACCATCTGGCGTCACCCGGCGGCCGGGTGCTCTTCGTGAGCTCCATCGCCGCCCTCCGTGGCTCGGGCTCCCACCCGTACGCCTCCGCCAAGGCGGCTCTGCACCCGTATGCCTATGCCCTCGCCCGCGATCTGGGGCCCCGCGGCGTCACGGTGAACGTCGTCGCCCCCGGCTACACCGAGGAGACCGGCTTCTTCGGCGGGCGCCTGCCCGACGCCCGGCACGACGCCCGGGTGGCCGAGACCCTCGACGGGCGGGCGGGGACCCCCGGGGATGTCGCGGAGACCCTGCACTGGCTCGCCTCCCACGCGGCCGCGCACATCACCGCGCAGGTCATCCAGGTCAACGGTGGCGCCGAGCGTGGCCGTTAGGCCCGGAACTCTCCAGCACTCTGCTCTGCGGTCCGGCGTCCTCGGGCGGCAGCACCGCCGGCGCCGTCGCGACCCGCGGCAGCGCGTACGGGTGCTTGTCACACAGCCAGGCGACGACCCTCTCCCGGACCTCGCAGCGCACGGTCCACACCGCGTCGGCGTCCCGGGCCGTGACCAGGGCGCGTACCACCATCGTGCTGGGGGTGGTGTCGGTGACCGCCACGCCCCACTCGCGCCCGTCCCAGGCCGCACAGTCCTGCACGATCTCGTGCACCTTCTCCCGTATCGCCTCCACCGGAGCCGAGTGGTCGAGGTGGAAGAAGACCGTGCCGGTCATCTGCGGGCCGCCGCGTGACCAGTTCTCGAACGGCTGGCTGGTGAAGTACGACACGGGCATGGTGAACCGGCGCTCGTCCCAGGTCTTCACGGTCAGGAAGGTGAGCGTGATCTCCTCGACCGTGCCCCACTCCTCGTCCACCACGACGGTGTCGCCGATGCGCACCATGTCACCGAAGGCGATCTGCAGACCGGCGAAGAGATTGCCGAGCGTGGACTGGGCGGCGATACCGGCGACGATGCCGAGCAGACCGGCCGAGGCCAGCATCGAGGTGCCGACCGTACGCATCGCCGGGAACGTCAGCAGCATCGCGGCGGCCGCCACGACCCCGACGATCGCGGTCACCACCCGCTGGATCAGCGTCACCTGGGTCCGTACCCGGCGGACCCGCGCCGGGTCCCGGGTCGAGGTCGCATAGCGGGAGTACGACGACTCCACGATCGCCGTGGCGATCCGGACCACCAGCCACGCCGTCGCCCCGATCAGCACCAGGGTGAGCACCTGCCCGGTCGCCTTGTCGTGGTCGGCCGTGAGATGCGCCTGGTCGTACGAGCCGCGCAGCAGCGCCGCGCAGAGCACGAACTGCAGGGGGACCCGGCAGCGGCGCAGCAGGTCCCACAGGGGCGTCTCCGGGTGGCGGGCGTCGGTCCGGCGCAGGCCGTGGTCGACGAGCCAGCCGATGACGAGGGTGATGGTGATCGAGCCACCGATCACGAAGAGGGGACGTAGCACGTCCTCCATGGACACCTCAGCTCCTTTCAGTGCTTCTGGCTGTCCGCGTACCCACGACCGTAGCTGGCACGATGTGAGAAGTGCGATACACCGAGACCTGAGGGAAACCTGTGCCGTCCTCCACCACGATTGTCCTGTTCCACTCGGCCTACGGGCTGCGTCCGGCCGTACGGGAGGCCGCCGAGCGGCTGCGCGCGGCCGGTCATGAGGTCCATGTGCCGGACCTGTACGAGGGACGTACGGCCGAGACGTTCGAGGAAGGCATGGAGATCAGGGACGAGATCGGCAACGACGAGTTGCTGCGGCGGGCCGTCACCGCCGCCGCCCCGCTCTCGGACCGGGGGCTGGTCTACGCCGGCCTGTCGCTGGGCGGCTCCATCGCCCAGAACCTCGCCCTCGCGGACGAGAAGGCCCGTGGTCTGCTCCTGCTCCACGGCACCTCGGACATCGCCGACGACGTCACGGCGGACGAGCTGCCGGTGCAGCTGCACGTCGCGGCCCCGGACCCCTTCGAGCCGGACGACTGGCTGAACGCCTGGTACCTGCGGATGCGGCGGGCCGGGGCGGACGTGGAGGTCTACCGCTATCCGGGAGCCGGGCACATCTTCACCGACCCGGAGCTGCCGGACTACGACGCGGAGGCGGCGGAGGCGGCCTGGCCGGTGGCCCTCGCCTTCCTCGACGAGCTCTGACCGGCGCCGAACACCCGTTCTTTCCGGCCACGCTTCTTCTCCGGCGGTTCTCCTTCCGTCCCACGGGACATGCCCTGCCGCACCATACGTGCGGCAGGGCATGTCCCGTCGGCGGCTACCGCGCTCAGCTGGCTCGGTAGGCGTACCAGTACTGGGTCATCCGCTCCACCTGGCCCGGGGTGAACTGGGTCATGCAGGAGTCGTACGTGTAGTCCATGAAGTTCTTGATCGGGTCGAGGCCCTCGGCCGCGCAGGTGTCACGGCCGACCGGGCACTCGAACGCCGGGCTCTCCTCCGCGGTGGTGTCCGCGACGTAGTCGTTCGGCTCGGAACAGCCGTCCTGGAAGGTGTGGTAGAGCCCCATCCAGTGGCCGACCTCGTGGGTGGCCGTGTCACCCTCGTTGTAGTTGGCCGCCGAGCCGCCCGGCAGCGACGCGTCGAGGATCACCACGCCGTCCATCTTCGGGTCGTCCGGGTACCACTCGGGGAAGGTCGCCCAGCCGAGGAGGCCGCCGCCGAGGTCGGCGCTGTAGATGTTGAGCGCGCTCGAACCGCCCTTGCGGAGCTTGGTCTTCATGGCCCGCTCACCGGCACCGTCCGGCTCCAGTCCGTTGTACCACTCCGCGCTGTCGGTGTAGTCGGTCCTCACCAGCTTGAACCTGAACTGGCTGGCGGAGTTGCCGTCGCCCTTGCCCGCGTACGCCGCGTTCAGGACATCGATCTGGCCCTTGACGTCGGTGGCGGTGAGCTTGCCCTTGCTGCCGTCGTGGACGACGTGGAAGTAGACCGGGATCGTGGTGGCCGTGGCGGTCCTCGCCCGGGCGGACGTCCGCAGCTCTCCGACTCTTCGCCGCAGCTCCTTGTCCATGGCCTTCGCCTCGGACTCGCTGATCTCGTTCGGCTCGTGTGCGCCGTGCTGCCCGTGTTCGCTGCCCGGGTGCGCCTCCCGCGCCGCGGCGCCCGCCGCACTGTCCTCGGCACACTTCTCGGCCGTGGTCCGGGCCGGTTCCCCGGCCGAGCTCGTGGCTCCCGCGGTGGCGGACAGCGGGGTGAAGGCCAGGGCACCGGCCAGCAGGGCGGTGCCGATGAAGCGCTTGCGAAGACGCGGGGATATTCGGGCCGTTGTGCGCATCTGGGCTCCTCGCGGACACGGTGGCAGGTGGGATTTCCGCCTGCCGTGCCGGGAGAGTACGAGGCGGTATCAGATCTTCAGCAGATCCGAACTGGCCCAATCAACAGGTCAGGGCAATTGGGGCGTTGGGGAGAGATCTGCCGACACAGTCCGCACTTTGAGATACGTCGGTAACGCCCGAGGTGGCGGGGGTGAGTGGTGTGTCCCGATACGGGCTCCGGAACACACCACTCCCAGCGACCGTTCCCAGCCGCCGTATACGGCCCGGATCTGGCCGGAAATCGACCGTCAGCCTACGGGTGCGTCCGCCCGCTCGATCTTCTGTGTGCCGGACCGGGTCCGGTACGAACGCGTCCACGCGGCGGTGGCGCCGCGGTCGGTCCTGTCGGAGACCACGTAGTAGTCCATCTGTGTGCGCTCGGCGGTGACATCGAGGACGCCGTAGCCGTGCGAATCCATGTCCACCCACTTCACATGGCGGTTGGCGGCCTTGATCGCCGTGACAGCGCCCAGGGACAGGGTGTGCGGGGCGACCTGCAGGAGGTCGTCGAAATTGTCCGATGTCACGGAGGTGACCACGAACTCCGTCGCCGCGGAGGCGGAGAGAGGGTAGGTGGCGGCCTTCACCGGTACGTCGTTGGCCCACGCCATATGGATGTCCCCGGTGAGGAAGACCGTGTTGGCGATCGACTGTTCGCGCAGATGGGCGAGCAGTTCTCGCCGGTCGTCGGTGTAGCCGTCCCACTGGTCGACGTTGACGGCCAGCCCCTCCTTGGGCAGGCCCAGCAGCTCGGCGAGCGGCCCCAGCAGATGGGCCGGCAGCGAGCCGAAGGCGACCGGGGAGATCATCACCGAGGTGCCGACGAGCTTCCAGGACGCGTCGGACGACGCCAGACCCGCCTTCAGCCAGTCGAGTTGGGCGCGGCCCGTGATCGTACGGTCGGGGTCGTCCACGCCGCCGTTGCCGATCGTCGACTGCTGGGAGCGGAAGGACCGGAGGTCGAGCAGATGGAGATCGGCGAGCTTGCCGAAGCGCAGCCGCCGGTACGTGGTGCCGGCGGTCGAGGTCCGCACCGGCATCCATTCGAAGTACGCCTGCTTGGCCGCCGCCACGCGCTGGGCCCACTCGCCCTCGCTGCCCGGAGTGTGGTTCTGCGCGCCGCCGGACCAGGTGTCGTTGGCGAACTCGTGGTCGTCCCAGATGGCGACGACCGGGTGGGTGGAGTGCAGCGACTGGAGGTCGGGGTCCGTCTTGTAGGTGCCGTGGCGGCCGCGGTAGTCGGCGAGGGTGGTGATCTCGTGCTCGGGGGAGTGCGGGCGGACGACGTCCTTCTGTGCCGGGTACTGGCCGGCGCCGTACTCGTAGATGTAGTCACCGAGGTGGAGCACCGCGTCGAGGTCCCGACGGGCGGCGAGATGGCGGTAGGGGGAGAACCAGCCGGCCTCCCAGTTGGCGCAGGAGACCACGCCGAACCGGGGGGCGTGCGCCGTATCGTCGTGCGCCGCGGTGGTGCGGGTGCGGCCGACGGGGGACCGCACCCCGTCGACGGTGAAGCGGAAGAAGTAGACGGTGGCCGGGCGCAGTCCGCGTACATCCGCCTTGACGGTGTGGTCGGAGGACGCCTTCGCGGTCGTGGTGCCCGTCGCCACGACCGTGCTGAACGCCTGGTCCTCGGCGACCTGCCAGCCCACCGCGACATCGGGGCCTTTGCCCGAGCCGGGTACGGCGTCCGGGGCGGGCGTCACTCGGGTCCACAGGAGTACGCCGTCGGGCAGCGGATCACCGGAGGCGACACCGTGCAGGAACGCGGGGGCCGCCTCGGCCGCCAGCGCGCGGGGCGCGGTGGCGAGCGGCAGGAGAGCGGCGGAAACGGCCGCGGCCTTGACGACCGTACGGCGGGAGGTGGTCTCTGGGAGAAGATCGGTCACGGCCGACCAGATTACTGGCAGGTAAGGCGAACGGGCGGGCGAATAACGGAAGTTCGCCCGCCCGTCGGCCCCGAGTCGCTACTTCTTCTCGTTGAGCATCTTCTCGACCGCCGAGTCGAACTGCTGGGGAAGCATCGGCGGGTTCTTGCCGTCCACGGTCAGCTTGTCACCGTTGAACTTGAAACTCGGGGTGCCGGTCACGTCCTTCGCCGCCGTGAAACGGTCGTTCATCGCCAGCGCCCACTTGTCGTAGGTGCCCTTGTTCACAGCCTTCTCGAAGGTCTTGTTGCCCTTGAGTTCCTTGACCTGCTGCGCGACCTCGATCAGCTTTGCGTCCGCGGAGAACGCGTCGTCGGTCTCCTCCGGGTGGTTCTTCTCCGAGTACAGCGCCTTCTTGTACTCCAGGAAGGCCTCCGGGCTCACGTTCAGCGCGGCACCCAGCGCGCTCAGGGCGTTCTTCGAGCCCGAGCCACTGATCTGCGGCTGGTCGTCGAGGAAGGTGCCCATGGTGAACTGCAGCTTGTAGGTGCCGTTCTCCATGCCCTTGAGCAGCGTCTCGCCGGTGCTCTGCTCGAAACTGGCACAGACCGGGCAGCGCATGTCCTCGTACACCTCGAGGGTGTTCTTGGCGTCCTTCTTGCCGATGACGACGGTGGTGCCCTTGTCGCCCGTGGAGTGGGCGGGCTTCGCGAACGGCTGCTTCTTCGCGGCGGCCAGCCAGTCCTTGTTGTTCACCTTGGTGTCGCTGCCGCTGTTCATGTTGCTGACGGCCACGCCGACGCCCGCGGCTATCGCGAGGACGCCGACGATCGAACCGCCGACGACCAGCTGCCGGCGGATCTTGTCCCGCTTCTCCTGGCGCGCGCGCTCGGCGCGCATCCGCTCGCGTGCCGCCTGCTTGTTGGCCTGGCTGTTGCGGTTGCTCATGATGGTCTTCCTGCTCCGTGGTCGGTGTGCGTGCCGGGACTGCTCCGCTGGGAAGGCTCAGAGAGCCACGGAGCACGGCGGTCCGCGCCGTTCGACGGAGTGGGCGAGCATCGGGTGCGTACGGGCCGTGGCCACACGTCGTACCGGCCGGCGCCCGCCGCACGGCGGTTCGGCGGCCGTGGTGACCGAGGCGGCCGCGATCATCAGGGGGCGGAAGGTGAGGGCGGCGACGGCGCGCACCAGCCGGCCGAGCGCCGCCTCGCCGCGCCGCAGCCATGCCGCCGCGGCGAGACCGACCGCGACATGCGCGGCCAGCAGCAGCCAGGGGGTGGCCGGGCCGGTCGAGGCCAGGCCGGCAGCGTGGTCGGGCCCCGTCATCCGGGCCAGCGGAGTACCGAAGTCGCCCCCACCGCACAGCAGGTCCACTCCGACCGAGCGCAGCGGACCCGCGACCGGTCCGCCTGCCCGCCCGTAACAGGCGTGCTGGCCGGTGGTGAACACCGTGTCCGCGGCCAGTTCCAGCGGTACGAGCAGGGCGGCGATGGCTCCGAAGCCGCGCTCGCGGCCGGCCAGTGCGTAGGCGATCAGATACACACCGGCACAGAGCGCGGCGACGGTGGTCACCGGCAGCGGGACGCCCGACAGCAGCACATGCGAAGCGGCGGACAGCGTCACGCAGAGCGCTGTGAACAGCGCCGCGCGCAGTGCCCGCAGTCGTGCCCCTGATATGTCCATCGCCGGAGAGTGTGCCATGGGTGCGGGTAAGGGGTGACTAAAAGCCCGGCCGCAGGCCTTGACCGGGCCGGTTTGCGGGCCCGTGCCCGCCCTGCCGGTCCGTCCGGGAGGGTCCCCCCGGCTTGTGGCCGGGGGGACGCCGCAGCGGCGGCACTCCCGCGGGCCGCGGCGGCCGCCCGGCAGGGCTTACAGCCCCGGGATCCGGCCGTTGCGGAAGAGGTCGACGAAGATCTGGTGGTCGGCGCGTGCCCGGGCGCCGTACGCGTGGGCGAAGTCCACCAGCAGCTCCGCGAAGCCGTCCTCGTCGGCGGCGATGGCCGCGTCGATGGCACGCTCGGTGGAGAAGGGGACCAGGGAGTGACCGCTCTCGTCGTCCGCCGCCGCGTGCATGGTCGCGGTGGCCCGCCCCAGGTCGGCGACGACCTCGGCGATCTCGGTCGGTTCGTCGATGTCGGACCAGTCCAGGTCCACGGCGTACGGCGAGACCTCGGCGACCAGCTGGCCGGAGCCGTCGAGCTCGGTCCAGCCCAGCCACGGATCGGCGTGGTCCTGGAGCGCGCGCTGCGAGATGACGGTGCGGTGCCCCTCGTGCCGGAAGTAGCCGCGGACCCGCTCGTCGGTGATGTGCCGGGAGACGGCGGGGGTCTGCGCCTGCTTCATATAGATCACCACATCGTTCTCGAGGGCGTCGCTGTTGCCCTCCAGCAGGATGTTGTACGAGGGCAGTCCGGCGCTGCCGATCCCGATGCCGCGGCGGCCGACGACGTCCTTGACGCGGTAGGAGTCGGGGCGGGCGAGGCTGGACTCCGGCAGTGTCTCCAGATAGCCGTCGAAGGCCGCGAGGACCTTGTAGCGGGTGGCCGCGTCCAGCTCGATCGTGCCGCCGCCGGGCGCGAAGCGGCGCTCGAACTCCCGGATCTCGGTCATCGACTCGAGCAGCCCGAAGCGGGTGAGGGAGCGTGCCACGCGCAGCGCGTCGAGCAGTGGGCCCTCGGCGGCGTCGAGCGTGAAGGGCGGCACCTCGTCATCCTTGGCGCCGGTGGCCAGCGCGTGGATCCGCTCCCGGTAGGCGGTGGCGTACGTCCGCACCAGGTCGGTGATCATCTCGTCGCTCAGCGCCTTGGTGTAGCCGATCAGGGCGACGGAGGCGGCGAAGCGCTTGAGGTCCCAGGTGAAGGGGCCGACGTAGGCCTCGTCGAAGTCGTTGACGTTGAAGATCAGCCGGCCGTTGGCGTCCATGTAGGTGCCGAAGTTCTCGGCGTGCAGATCGCCGTGGATCCACACCCGGACGTACGGTCGTCCAGATACGGCGAGCCTTCCCGGTCCTGGAGATCGTTGTAGAACAGGCACGCCGTGCCGCGGTAGAACGCGAACGCCGAGGCGGCCATCTTCCGGAACTTCACCCGGAAGGCTGCCGGATCGGCGGCCAGCAGCTGCCCGAAGGCGGTGTCGAAAACGGCGAGGATCTCCTCGCCGCGCTGCTCGGCCTGGGCGGCCGGGGCCTGCTGGGACGACATCGCGGTGCGCCTCCTGGGTGCGTGACATTGGGGACAGAGGTCCGCGCCGCCGGGCCTGCGGGGCGAGCGGACGGTCAACAGATGCAACGGGCGAGGCTACCGGTGAGTGCCCGTCCGCTGTCGGTGCGGAGACGTAGACTTCGTTGCCGTCGCCCCCCATCCCGAGGCGCTTCGCGCCGCAGTTCCTCCGGAGGCCCCCCGCCGTGACCAAGCCGCCGTTCACGCACCTGCACGTCCACACCCAGTACTCCCTGCTGGACGGTGCCGCGCGGCTGAAGGACATGTTCAACGCCTGCCGCGAGATGGGCATGACGCACATCGCGATGACGGACCACGGCAACCTCCACGGGGCGTACGACTTCTTCCAGCAGGCGCAGAAGGCGGACATCACGCCGATCATCGGTATCGAGGCCTATGTCGCTCCCGAGTCGCGGCGGAACAAGCGCCGTATCCAGTGGGGCCAGCCGCACCAGAAGCGCGATGACGTGTCGGGTTCGGGTGGTTACACCCACAAGACGATCTGGGCGGGCAACAGGACCGGGCTGCACAACCTCTTCCGGCTGTCCTCCGACGCCTACGCCGAGGGCTGGCTGACCAAGTGGCCCCGGATGGACAAGGAGGTCATCGCCCAGCACTCCGAGGGCCTGATCGCCTCCACCGGCTGCCCCTCCGGCGAGGTGCAGACCAGGCTCCGGCTGGGCCACTTCGACGAGGCGCTCAAGGCGGCCTCCGAATACCAGGACATCTTCGGCAAGGAGAAGTACTTCCTGGAGCTGATGGACCACGGCATCGAGATCGAGCGCCGGGTCCGCGACGGACTGCTGGAGATCGGCAAGAAGCTCGGTATCCCGCCGCTGGTCACCAATGACTCGCACTACACCTACGCGCACGAGTCCGGCGCCCACGACGCCCTGCTGTGCATCCAGACCGGCAAGAACCTCTCCGACCCGGACCGGTTCCGCTTCGACGGCACCGGCTACTACCTCAAGTCGACCGACGAGATGTACGCCATCGACTCCTCCGAGGCCTGGCAGGAGGGCTGCGCCAACACCCTGCTGGTGGCGGAGCAGATCGACACCGAGGGCTGGTTCGACAAGCGCGACCTGATGCCGCGCTTCGACGTCCCCGAGGGCTACACCGAGGTCAGCTGGTTCCAGGAGGAGGTCAGGCGCGGCATGGCCCGCCGCTACCCCGGCGGTGTCCCCGAGGACCGGCAGAAGCAGGCCGAGTACGAGATGGACATCATCATCCAGATGGGGTTCCCGGGGTACTTCCTCGTGGTCGCCGACTTCATCATGTGGGCCAAGAACAACGGCATCGCGGTCGGCCCGGGCCGTGGCTCCGCGGCGGGCTCGATCGTCTCGTACGCGATGGGCATCACCGACCTCGACCCGATCGAGCACGGTCTGATCTTCGAGCGGTTCCTCAACCCCGAGCGCGTCTCCATGCCCGATGTCGACATCGACTTCGACGAGCGCAGGCGCTCCGAGGTGATCAGGTACGTCACCGAGAAGTACGGCGCCGACAAGGTCGCCATGATCGGCACCTACGGCACGATCAAGGCGAAGAACGCGATCAAGGACTCGGCCCGCGTCCTGGGCTACCCGTACGCGATGGGCGACCGGATCACCAAGGCGATGCCCGCCGATGTCCTCGGCAAGGGCATCGACCTGTCCGGCATCACCGACCCCCAGCACCCGCGTTACAGCGAGGCGGGCGAGGTCCGGGGGATGTACGAGAACGAGCCGGATGTCAAAAAGGTCATCGACACCGCCAAGGGTGTGGAGGGCCTGGTCCGGCAGATGGGCGTGCACGCCGCGGGCGTGATCATGTCCAGCGAGACGATCACCGACCACGTCCCGGTCTGGGTGCGGCACTCCGACAACGTCACCATCACGCAGTGGGACTATCCCACCTGCGAGTCGCTCGGCCTGCTGAAGATGGACTTCCTGGGCCTGCGCAACCTGACAATCATGGATGACGCCGTCAAGCTCATCAAGCGCAACAAGGGCATCGACATCGAGCTCCTGTCGCTGCCGCTCGACGACCCGAAGACCTACGAGCTGCTGTGCCGCGGTGACACCCTCGGGGTCTTCCAGTTCGACGGCGGTCCGATGCGCTCCCTGCTGCGGCTGATGAAGCCCGACAACTTCGAGGACATCTCCGCGGTCTCGGCCCTGTACCGGCCGGGCCCGATGGGCATGAACTCGCACACCAACTATGCGCTGCGCAAGAACGGGCAGCAGGAGATCACTCCGATCCACCCTGAGCTGGAGGAGCCTCTCAAGGAGGTCCTCGGCATCACCTACGGCCTCATCGTGTACCAGGAGCAGGTGCAGAAGGCCGCCCAGGTGCTCGCCGGATACTCGCTCGGACAGGCCGACCTCCTCCGCCGGGCGATGGGCAAGAAGAAGCAGGAAGTCCTCGACAAGGAATTCATTCCGTTCCAGAAGGGCTGCCGCGAGCGCGGCTATTCGGACGAGGCCATCCAGGCGGTGTGGGACGTTCTGGTGCCCTTCGCCGGATATGCCTTCAACAAGGCGCACTCCTCCGCGTACGGGCTGGTCACCTACTGGACCGCCTATCTCAAGGCCAACCACCCGGCCGAGTACATGTCGGCGCTGCTCACCTCCGTGCGGGACGACAAGGACAAGTCGGCGATCTACCTCAACGAATGCCGCCGTATGGGCATCAAGGTGCTGCCGCCGAACGTCAATGAGTCCGAGGCCAACTTCGCCGCCCAGGGTGACGATGTGATCCTCTTCGGTCTCACCGCGGTCCGCAACGTCGGTCAGAACGTGGTGGATTCGATCATCCGCTCCCGTAAGTCGAAGGGGAAGTACACCTCGTTCCCCGACTTCCTCGACAAGGTCGAGGCGGTCGTCTGCAACAAGCGGACGGTCGAATCGCTGATCAAGGCAGGCGCCTTCGACGAGATGGGCCACACCCGGAAGGGACTCACGGCGCATTACGAGCCCATGATCGACAATGTGGTCCAGGTCAAGCGCAAGGAGGCCGAGGGCCAGTTCGACCTCTTCGGAGGCATGGGCGACGAGTCCTCCGACGACGGCCCCGGCTTCGGTCTCGATGTCGAGTTCTCCGACATCGAGTGGGACAAGGCCTATCTGCTGGCGCAGGAGCGCGAGATGCTCGGCCTCTATGTCTCGGACCACCCGCTGTTCGGCATCGAGCACGTCCTGAACGACAAGGCGGACGCGGCGATCTCACAGCTGACCGGCGGCGAGCACTCCGACGGTGCGATCGTGACCATCGGCGGCATCATCTCCGGCCTCCAGCGGAAGATGACCAAGCAGGGCAACGCCTGGGCCATCGCCACCGTCGAGGATCTGGCGGGCTCCATCGACTGCATGTTCTTCCCCGCCACCTACCAGCTGGTCTCCACCCAACTGGTCGAGGACACGGTCGTCTTCGTGAAGGGCCGTCTCGACAAGCGGGAGGACATCCCCCGGCTCGTGGCCATGGAGCTGATGGTCCCCGATCTGTCGGAGGCCTCCGCCAACGCGCCGGTGACGATCACCATTCCGACGGTGAAGGTCACTCCACCGCTGGTGGAGAAGCTCGGTGAGGTGCTCACCCACCACCGAGGCTCCACCGAGGTGCGGATCAGGCTCCAGGGGGCGAGGAAGACCACCGTGCTGCGGCTCGACCGGCACCGGGTCACCGCCGACCCGGCGCTCTTCGGCGATCTCAAGGTGCTGCTGGGACCGGCCTGCCTGGCCGGCTGAGACCCGCCCGGAGAACCGGTGGGCGCGCCCGTTTCGACGGGCGCGCCCTTCGTTCGTTCAGCGGTGGAGGTCAGTTGTGGCCGAACCGCTTCTGGGACTTCCGGCTCGGCATGTCCGCGGGAGTGATGGGCGACTGCCGCTGTTCGGCCTGCGCGTCGATCGCGCTCCCGGCCTGCTCCTCGCCGCGCTCGGCGGCACCGCGGCTCGGCGCACGCCTGCGATCTCGGTTCTTGTTCTTGGCCATGATCGTGCCTCCTGTGAGGGGGATCGCGGAACCCTGGCCTGCGGCCCGGCGGGAAAGCCGGGGCCGCTTCGGGAAATAACGCTCGCACGTGATGACAATGAACGCATTTCGTGCAATTACCCTGAGTGAAAAGGATGACTGGGGCCATGTGCCCGTATCCGCCACGCCGATGATCGAGTTCCGGCTGATAACCCCCGTACGGTCGGGCAGACTCGAAGGAAACCCGAAGCGAAGCCGTTCACGGGGGCGACCGACTCACGAAAAGAGGGTGCAACGTGGACCGCTGCGTCGTTCTGGTGGACGCCGGATACCTGTTGGGCGCCGCCGCGAGCCTCCTCGCCGGGGAGCCTGCCCGGTCACGGATCTCCGTTGACCACGCCGCCCTCATCCAGGAACTGCGGGAGCGCGCCGAGGCGGACACCGAGCAGCCGCTCCTGAGGATCTACTGGTTCGACGGCGCTCCCGACCGAGTACCGCAGCCGGAGCACCGGCGGCTGCGCGTCATGCCGCGTGTGACCGTACGGCTCGGCGCGCTCACCCGGAGCGACGGGCGCTGGGCGCAGAAAGGCGTCGACGCCGCCATGCACGCCGAGCTCACCGAACTGGCCCGTAACCGTGCCTGCTCCGACATCGTCCTGGTCACCGGCGACGGCGATCTGCTGCCCGGCCTGATGGACGCCAAGGAGCACGGCGTGGCCGTCCATCTGTGGGCCGTGCAGGCCGCCGACGGCGACTACAACCAGTCCGAGGACCTCGTCGCCGAGGCCGATGAGCGCCGGGTCCTGGACCGTGCGTGGATCACCCGGGCCGTACGGGCCAAGGAGCTGATCGGCCCCTGCGCGCCGCCTCCGGCCCCCGGTCCCGAGATCGCCGCGATCCTCTCCGCCCCGCTGCCGGAGTCCGGCGCCCATGGCGGCAGCCGCGGCGTGACGGCGAGCCCCACGTCGGCCAACGGCTCCACGGCCGGAACGCCGGCGGCCGCGCCGGCCGCCCCCGCCCCGGGAGCCCCCGACGCCACCGGCCCCAAGGGCGTCCCGACGCCGAAGGATCTGGCCGGGCTCGGCCGGGCCCACACCAGCCAGCCCCAGCAACCGGCCGGCGCCACGCTCCGCTGGTCCTCCGACCGGGGCTGGGTCGAGCGCGGAGGCCCCCTCGAGCCTCCGGAAACGGCGTCCCTGCCCACGCTGGCCCAGCTCACCAGCGCCGAGCAGCGCTGGGCGGACCGTGAGGAGGACATCACGGCCGTGAGCGGCGACCCCTTCGAAGTGGGCCAGGTCTTCGCCCGCCGCTGGACCGAGCGGTTGTCCTCCGCCACCCACCTCCAGCAGGTGTCCCGGGAGTACCCGAGGATTCCGCACCGGATCGACGGTGAGCTGCTGCGGTACGCGGCGCGCTTCGGCCTCCTCGCCCACAAGGACGACCAGATCGACGAGCACGACCGCTACGCGATCCGCGCCGGTTTCTGGCGCGAGGTGGACACGCGTACGCCTTCCGACCGTGCCGCATCCGACGACACATAGGTGCTCCGGGCCACGCGGGTCCACAGAACACCGAGGCGCGCCGGGGCCGTGGGTCCGGGCGGAGAAGGACGCCCTGCCAGGGCCGGGGGGCCGGGCGCCCGGGTGGACAGAGCCCCGCCGGAGTCCCGCAACCGTCGACGCCACTCCAGGCCCGCCGGAGGCACACACACCCGGTCAGCGCCGTCCGACGCCCCTCCGGCGACTGACGGCACCGACGGAGACACAAGGCCCCCGACGGAGACACCGGCGGAACGGACGAATCGCCCCCGAGGACCGGTGCACCGGTCCGGACGCGTACCCTCATTGCTCGTGAGCACGGGCACAGCACAGGCAGGGCGCGGCGTCGGAGCCGAAGCGGCGGGAGCCGCGCCCGCGTGCGCCGTACGGGACCTGGTCAAGACCTATCCCGCGGCGCGGGCCCGCCGGGGCCGGCCCGCCGCGCCCGCCGTCAGGGCCAGCGACGGCATCACCCTCGACGTCCGCCGTGGCGAGATCTTCGGGCTGCTCGGCCCGAACGGCGCCGGCAAGTCCACCCTCGTACGCCAGCTGACGGGGCTCATGCGCCCCGATGCGGGCAGTGTCCGTGTGCTCGGCCACGATCTTGTACGCCACCCCGACCGGGCGGCGCGCCTGGTCGGCTATCTCGGCCAGGAGTCCACCGCACTCGACGAGCTGACCGTCGCGCTCGCCGCGGAGACCACCGGCCGGCTGCGGGGTCTCGACCTCCGCACGGCTCGCGCCGAGCGGGACGCGGTCCTGGACGAGCTGGGGCTCGCCGAGATCGCCGGGCGGCCGCTCAAGCGGCTCTCCGGCGGTCAGCGACGGCTCGCCTGCTTCGCCTCGGCGCTGGTCGGCGACCGGCCCGTACTCGTCCTCGACGAACCGACCACCGGTATGGACCCCGTGGCCCGGAGGGCGGTGTGGGCCGCCGTGGACCGCCGCCGCGCCGAGCGTGGCGCGACGGTCCTGCTCGTCACCCACAACGTCATCGAGGCGGAGACGGTTCTGGACCGGGTCGCGGTGCTGGAGCGGGGCAAGGTGATCGCCTGCGACACGCCGAGCGGCCTGAAGGCGCTCGTCGCCGACGAGGTGCGCCTGGAACTCGTCTGGCGGGACCGGGCCCCGCTCGAGGTGCCCGAGGTCGCGGCGCTGCGCGCGTCCGCGAGGGAGTCGGGGCGCCGCTGGACGCTGCGGCTGTCCCCGGACGAGGCCCGGGCCGCGGTCGGCGCCGTCACCGGCGGCTCGGCCTTCGCGGCACTCGACGACTTCACTCTCATCACGCCCAGCCTCGAGGATGTCTATCTGGCGCTCGGCGGCCGCACCGAGGGCCTGGTGAAGGGATGACCGCCGCGCTCCACGCCGTACAGGCCGTCCACGCCGTCCACGTTCTCCGCACCGCCCGCGTCATCCGCGTCATCCGCGTCATCCGTGCCGTCCGGCAGACCGCAACGAACAGGAGCAGCGCAACGTGAGTGTCGTGCCTGCGGAGCCCGTGTCCGTCCGGGCGCGGACCGACCGGGCGTGGTCCGAGGACAGCGGGGCCGCGCCGCTGGCGTCGCGCGCCCGGCTGCTGCCCGCGCTGGCCGCCGTCTACCGGGCCCAGATGTCGCGGGCCCGGGTGGCCCGGATCCCGCTGCTGTTCGTGGCGACGTTCCAGAGCGTCGGGATCATGGTGCTGATGCGCGGCGTGGTCGACGGCGGCGACGAGGCCCGCGCCGTGGTCGCCGGGTCCAGCGTGCTGGTGGTGGCCTTCGTGGCGCTCAATCTGCTCGCCCAGTACTTCGGACAGCTACGGGCGAGCGGCGGCCTCGACCACTACGCCACGCTGCCGGTGCCGCCCGCGGCGGTGGTGCTCGGAGCGGCGGGGGCGTACGCCTCCTTCACCGCCCCGGGCACGGTCGTCACGGCCGTGGTGGGCAGTGTGCTCTTTCAGCTGCCGCTGGTGAACCTGTGGGTGCTGGCCGCCGTGATCCCGCTCGCGGGTGCCGCCCTGGCCGGTCTCGGCGCGGCGCTCGGGCTGCTCGCGCCCCGCCAGGAACTCGCCACACTGCTCGGTCAGTTGGGCATGTCCGCCGCGCTGCTGCTCGGTGTGCTCCCCGCCGCGCATCTGCCCGGCCCCGTGGCCTGGGCGCGGGACCTGCTGCCGTCCACCTACGGGGTCGAGGCGCTCGCCCGTACGTTCGAGGCGGAACCCGACTGGCCGGCCGTCGGTGGGGATCTGGCCGTCTGCGCGGCCGTGGGCGTGGCCTCACTGGCCGTGGCCACTTGGGCCTACCGGCGGGCGGCGGTCCGATGACGCGCCCCGACCACCGTCCTGCCGACCGTGGCACGGCGCCCGGCTGGCACGATGGCGGTGTGACCGCACCAATGACACCGCACGGCCAGCCCTCGCACGACCCATGGCGCAAGCCGGCCGACGCCCGCGGGCCCGAGCCGGCCGCCGCGGAGGAAGAGCCGGGGCCGCGCGCCGAGGTGCGACGGGCCGTGCTTCTGGCCCTGGCCCTCACCTCCGCGGGAGTGCTCCTGGGCCTGCTGTGGCTGTGGCTGGCGCCGAGGGTCCCGCTGATCTCGGACGGCAAGGCGGTCTACTTCAAGAACTCCGAGGGCGAGGAAGCGGTGGGCGCGGACGGCACGTTCGTGCTGCTCGCGCTGGGCTTCGGCGCCCTGGCCGCACTGGTCGTCTTCTGCCTCTTCCGGCGCGGGGGCATCGCGTTGGTGGTGGCCCTGGCGGTCGGCGGACTGCTGGGGTCGGTCGTCGCCTGGCGGCTGGGCGTATGGCTCGGCCCGCCGCAGGACGTAGCCGCGCACGCCCGATCGCTGGGCAAGGGCGCGGTGTTCGACGCGCCGCTGCAGTTGCGGGCGAAGGGCGCCCTGCTGGCGTGGCCCATCGCGGCGGCGGCGCTCCATCTCGCACTGACGGGCTTTTTCGGCCCCCGCGACCCGGAGCCGGAGTACTAGGCAGGCGTGTTCCCCGCCGTCCGCCCGAAGGGCGGGCCCCGCGGGGTAGGGCGCGTGACGCAGGTGGCCGGGCGAGGGTCCCACGGTCCGGTGGTTGAGCTATGGCCGGGGGAGTGGTTCCACGGCCTGGTGCTTGCGCCGCTATGGCCAGGTGAACGGGTCTACGGTCCGGTGGTCGCGCCGTGAGGGCGTGCGGGTCTACGCCCGGTGGCGGCGCGGTGAGGGCGCGGAGCCTGACGCCCGGTGGCCGGGCGAGGGTCCCACGGTCCGGTGGTTGCGCGATGGCGGGTGAGCCGGCCCACGGTCCGGTGGTTGCGTAAGGGGGCGCGGGGCCCACGGCCCCGCGGGCGCGTTACGGCCGGGCGATCGGAGCCAGGACCGCGTCCGTGAGCGCCGCCAGGTCCGCGGGGGCCAGTTCGATCTCCAGACCCCTGCGGCCCGCCGAGACGCACACCGTCGTATGGGCCGAGGCCGATACGTCGAGCACCGTGGGCAGCCGGCGCCGTTGCCCCAGGGGTGAGATGCCGCCGCGGACATAGCCCGTGGCGCGTTCGGCCGCCGCCGGGTCCGCCATCGCCGCCCGCTTGCCGCCGAGCGCCGACGCCAGTGCCTTCAGGTCGAGCGACCCCGCGACCGGTACCACCGCGACCGTCAGCGCGCCGTCGACCTCGGTGAGAAGGGTCTTGAACACCCGCGCGGGTTCCACTCCCAGAGCCCGTGCCGCCTCCTCGCCGTACGAGGGTGCCGCGGGGTCGTGCTCGTAGGAGTGCACGGTGAACGTCCTGCCGGACGCGGCCAGGGCGACCGTGGCAGGCGTGCCACCGCTCTGTTTCTGCTTCTTCTTCGCCACGGCGCGGGAACCTTCGCTCAGTTGGGGCTGGTCGGCTTCCGGGTCAGATCGACCGCGGGCAGTGAGGGGATGTTGCGGATCACCGCGCTCTCCGCGCGCAGGATCTCCAGCTCCTGCCCGAGCCGGTGGGCGGTGTCGGAGGCCTCCAGCAGCCGCTGTTTGGACGGCGTGTCGAGGACGGCCGCCGCGGCGACCAGATAGGACAGCACGGACGGTTCGTCCGGCAGGTCCTGTTCGGTGCTCAGTGACCGCTCGTTCGCCCCGGCCAGCCGCTTCTGGTACGTGCGGAAGGCCCGCAGGACACCCGAGGCGAGCGCCCCCGCCCCCTCGCCCGGCTCCTCCGGGATCTCCTCCAACTCGCCGACGAGATACGGGCCGGAGGCGTCGACCGACAGCAGCCGGAAGCGGGTGGTGCCGGTGGCCAGCACATCGAACCCGCCGTCCTCCTTCTCCCTGATGGTGGCGGCGTCCGCGACGCAGCCCACCGTGTGGAAGGCCTTGATCGGGTCGTCGCCGAACCCGGCCGCGGGCCCGTGCTCCGGCAGGGCGGTCGCGTCCGGCATGCCGGGAGCGCTCGGCGCGACCTCGCGGCCGTCGCGGATGGCGACCACCGCGAACCGGCGCGGTGCGTCCTCGTCCAGCTTCAACAGGTCGCGCATCAGGGCGCGATACCGCTCTTCGAAGATGTTCAAGGGCAGGACGAGGCCCGGGAACAGCACCGAGTTCAGGGGAAAGAGCGGCAGGCGTGCGATGGTCACGACGGTCAAGCCTAATGGTCTTGGCCGGGAGAGCTGCCAGGCCGTCGCCACAGGGGCATCGTGGAGGCGAGCTGGATACGCACGCCGTCGCGCAGTTCGAGGAACTGGCCGAGCGGGTCGTCGGAGATGCGGCTCCACGGGAACGCCGTGGCGCGGGGGCCGATCAACCGGAACTGTTCGAGGGCGTCGGCCCAGCGCCCCCGGGTGATGAGGACATGGGCAAGGAGGTTGCGGACCTCGGCGGGCCAGGGGTCGCCGGGCTCGTAGCGGGCGGACAGAGCGACGGCCCGGTCGGCGGCGGCATCGATCCGCTCCTCGGACACGGCATCGACCGGCTCCTCGGCCACGCCCGCGATCCGTTCGTCGGGCACGGCGCCGATCCGTACGTCGGCCAGGGGGCCGAACCGTTCGCCGGGCAGGGCGTCCAAGCGCTCCTCGGGCACCGGGCTGTCACCGTCCGGCGCCTCGAAGGCCGCCCGGACCGGCAGCGCGTGCAGCAGCGAGCCGGGCAGTGCCTGCTCCGCCGCCCGTTCGGCGAAGGCGAAGCGCTCCCCGAACGAGCCGTACCACCGCAGTGCCGCGACATGGCAGCCGTAGTGATGCGGGGAGCGGAGTACGGCCTCCTTCCACAGGAGGTCGAAGTCCGCCCGCCCCGCCCGGACGCCGCGCGCCTGGTCCAGGGCGATACGCCACGGCACGGGGTCGCGTGGGCACGCCGCCGCGGCGGCCTCCACGAGCGGGACGGTCTCCCGCAGGGCTTCGGCGCGGGCGGGCCGCTCCCAGGCGCTGCGCACGGCCAGCTCGGCCCGGAGGAGCGCCGCGTCCGGATCGCGCGGCGCGGCGGCCCGCCAGTCCGTGAACCAGCCCGGGCGGGACTGGGCGAAGACGGCGAGCGATGTGCTGTAGCGGTCGCGCGACTCCCACTCGGCGGCTTCCCGGGTCGCGGCGAGCAGCGCGGCGGCAGGCCGGTGATCGCCCCGCCCGGCGGCCGCCAGGGCGGGGGCCAGCCGTTCGTCGGGCGCGTCGAGCAGCACCTCGTCATCCGGCGTCAGACCAGCGGCGAGCCCTGGTGTGTGGCGGATCATGCGCGCGGTGTTGATCAGGGCGCGGAGGAAGACCATGAAGCCTCCGGCAGTAGGAGCGGCACCGCACGGACGGGCCGCTCCTCCGTATTAAACCGCAGGTCGGAGCGGTGTCAGCGGGATTCGATGACGCTTCGGCATCAACGAAAAGGTTGCCTGCGGAATGGCCAAGGCCGGGTAAAAGTCACCCGAACGTGGCAGTCCGCCACCGCCTTGAGTGAACGGGGCGGGACAGCCGTCCGCGCATCGGCTTGGCGTGTCAGCTCTGCTTGTCAGCTCTGCTTGTGAGCTCCGCGCCGCAGCTGCGCGTGTCAGCTCCGCCGCAGCAGCCGTGAGGCCCCCGCCGCCACCGTCGTGGCCAGGATCCAGCCCAGTACGATCAGCATCGCCGCCGCCCACTGGAACCGCCCCTGGGGCTTCCAGTGGCTGTCCTGGCCCAGGTCGATCACCGGCAGCAGCAGATCGAGGGCGTACAGCGCCGGATTCCAGTGCGGTGACTCGCCGCTCTTGAGCTCGGCCGGCGGATTCCGGTCGAAGACCACGGCGCCGAGCGCCCACAGCACCGCCATCCACAGCGCGGCCCGCCCGGGCTTGTAGCCGTACGCCACCGTCCAGTCCTGGAGATACCCCCAGAGCTTCCCCGCCAGCGGCAGTGTCTCCCGCCGCCGCCGCTGCTTGGCCAGCAGCACCTGCCGGGCCTCGGCGTCCTCGCCGCTCGCCCGCAGCGCGTTGGCCAGCTGCTCGTACGGTTCGGGTGCGTACTCCGGAGTCGCCGCCGCCACCCATTCCAGCCGCCGGGCCAGCGGGAAGTGCCCGCGCGCAATCAGGGTCTCGTAGGCGAACCCGGCGATCGAAAGCCCGCCGGGACCGGGCCAACTCGTCGACTTGTCGACCAGGTTGACGACCTTCGCACCCGAGAGCACCACCCGCCCCCGCTGCGGCCGCTCCCCGAGGAAGCGCAGTTCCGGCGTCTGGATGCGGCGCAGGGACACCTCCTGGTCCGCCTCCAGGGAGAACCGCGCCTGGTAGAAGTCCACCGCGTCTCCGAACCGCCCGTCGTCGAGCCGGACGCCGCCCTCCGCCTCGAAGCGCTGCATCCGGGTCCCCCGCGTCGGGGTGTTGGTGATCCCGTACGGGGGTGTCGACCCGGTGGTGAACGGCGAGCTGCTGAGGCCCGCCGCTGTCATGTACAGCGTCCGTTCGACGGTCAGCTGGGGAGCGTTGAGCGCCCACCGCCCGTACGGATTGCGCAGCTGGCTGCCGCGCAGGCTCAGTGACACGCCGATCTGCGCCCCGCGCATACTGATCTCGCCATAGGACTCGATCATCTCCGCCTGGAGGTCCTGCGCCACGGTCAGCCCGTCGGCGGCTATCGAGCGGCCCTTGCGGTCCTTGTGCACCGTGAGCTGGTTGAGCAGCAGATCGGTGCCGATGTGCGCATCGGTGAGCCGGATGCCGTTGCGCACCGTGCAGCGCGGCAGATGCAGATCGCCCTCGGTGGCAAGCCGGGCGCCCTCCAGCCGGGGAATGGAGCAGGAGACCATCCGCAGGGTCGAGAACCGGCACTCGGGCAGCAGCACCTGGCGCTCGAAGCGGCAGCCCTGGAGTTCGACGTACGGCTCCACGGAACCGCCGGACAGATCCAGACTGCCGGTGATGTACGCCCCGGTCAGCTTGAGCGAGGCGACTCGCCCGGGCTGCGCGGGAGGCCCGGCGAGCAGGAGCAGGGCGACGACGCGGGCACGCACGGTGCGATCCGGGCCCCACGCGTACTGCCCGTTCGGATCGTCGTGCACCGGATTGCGGGTGCGAAGATCGTGTGTGCTGCCATTGCGGAACGCCTGCCACATGCCCCACTCCGCCGTGGTCAGTTCAAGTCCCTCCGGCGGCTCGCCGTTCTCTGGCACGGACACCTCCGCAACCCCCTCCAGCGCCGCACGGCCCATCCGGCACGTACACGCTCCCTATTCCCGTTCCGTAACGGGTTGAACGCTAGCGGTCAGGGGTAACGGGCGGATCAAGGCGGGGTGCGTATCAGCCATTGATACGGGCGAACGGCCGCCGGACCGGGTCTGAGACAATTAACTCCGTGATCTCCCGAATCGATCTGCGCGGTGACGCCCTCCCCGAGGGCGCCGCTCTGCGTGACCTGCTGCCCCGTGCCGAGTTCGACGTCGAGGCCGCCCTGGAGAAGGTGCGGCCGATCTGCGACGACGTACGCCATCGTGGCACCGCGGCGCTGATCGACTACGCGCAGCGGTTCGACGGTGTGCGGATCGAGCGGGTCCGCGTCCCGGCCGAGGCACTCGCTCGTGCTCTGGAGGAGCTGGACCCGCAGGTCAGGGAGGCGCTGGAGGAGTCGATCCGCCGCGCCCGCCTCGTCCACCGCGAACAGCGCCGCACCGATCACACCACCCGGGTCGTGCCCGGCGGCACCGTCACGGAGCGCTGGGTCCCCGTCGAGCGCGTCGGGCTGTACGTCCCCGGCGGCCTGGCCGTGTACCCGTCGTCCGTGGTGATGAACGTGGTGCCCGCGCAGGAGGCGGGCGTCGACGCCGTCGCGGTCACCTCGCCGCCCCAGAAGGCCTTCGGCGGTCTGCCGCACCCGACGATCCTCGCCGCCTGCGCCCTGCTGGGCGTCAACGAGGTGTACGCCGCCGGCGGCGCCCAGGCCATCGCCATGTTCGCCTACGGCACGGAGGAGTGCCGACCGGTCAACCTGGTCACCGGCCCCGGCAATATCTATGTGGCGGCCGCGAAGCGCCTGCTCAAGGGCCGTATCGGCATTGACGCCGAGGCCGGGCCGACCGAGATCGCCATCCTCGCCGACGCCACCGCGGACCCGGCGCACGTCGCCGCCGACCTGATCAGCCAGGCCGAGCACGACACTCTGGCCGCGGCCGTGCTGGTCACCGACTCGCCCGGACTGGCGGAGGCGGTCGAGGCCGAGTTGAAGACCCAGGTCGGCGTGGCCCGGCACCGCGAGCGGATCACCGAGGCCCTGGCCGGCCGGCAGTCGGCCATCGTCCTCGTGGACGGTGTGGACGAGGGCTTGCGGGTGGTCGACGCGTACGCCGCCGAGCACCTGGAGATCCAGACCGCCGAGGCGGCCGCGGTCGCCGCCCGGGTGCGGAACGCCGGCGCGATCTTCGTCGGCCCCTACGCCCCGGTGTCGCTCGGCGACTACTGCGCGGGCTCCAACCACGTCCTTCCCACCGGCGGCTGCGCCTGCCACTCCTCCGGCCTGTCCGTGCAGTCCTTCCTGCGCGGCATCCATGTCGTGGACTACACCCGCGACGCCCTCTCCGACATCACCCGCCTCGTGGTGAC
Organism: Streptomyces sp. 8N706; assembly: GCF_052245415.1. Taxonomy (NCBI): domain Bacteria; kingdom Bacillati; phylum Actinomycetota; class Actinomycetes; order Kitasatosporales; family Streptomycetaceae; genus Streptomyces; species Streptomyces sp. 8N706. Next base: position 31,671 of record NZ_JBQQBW010000070.1, read on the forward strand.
GCTCGCGGAGGCCGAGGACCTGCCCGCGCACGGGGCGGCCCTCAAGGCAAGGTTCGATGGGAAGGTGCCGAGCTAAGTGACCGGCATTGACGATCTCCCCATCAGGGACGAGCTGCGCGGCAAGTCCCCCTACGGAGCGCCGCAGCTCGACGTTCCGGTACGCCTGAACACCAACGAGAACCCGTACCCGCTGCCCGAGCCGCTGGTGCGGCGCATCGGCGAGCGTGTCACCGAAGCCGCCCGCCACCTCAACCGCTACCCGGACCGGGACGCGGTCGAGCTGCGCACCGAGCTGGCCCGCTATCTCACCCGCACCGCCGGCCACGAGGTCGGCCTCGCCAACGTCTGGGCGGCCAACGGCTCCAACGAGGTCATCCAGCAGCTGCTGCAGACCTTCGGCGGGCCGGGCCGCACGGCGATCGGCTTCGAGCCCTCGTACTCGATGCACGCCCTGATCTCGCGCGGCACCGGCACCGGCTGGATCTCCGGGCCGCGCAACGACGACTTCACCATCGATGTCGAGGCCGCCGTCCGGGCCATCGGCGAGCGGAAGCCGGAGGTGGTCTTCGTCTGCTCGCCGAACAACCCGACCGGCACGGCCGTCGACGCGGACACGGTCCTCGCCCTCTACGAGGCCGCGCAGGCCGCCGAGGCCACGCCTGCCGGAGCGCTGGTCGTGGTGGACGAGGCGTACGGCGAGTTCAGCCACCACCCCTCCCTGCTGCCGCTGATCGAGGGCCGGCGGAATCTCGTCGTCAGCCGCACCATGTCCAAGGCCTTCGGCGCCGCCGGACTGCGGCTGGGCTATCTCGCCGCCGACCCGGCGGTCGTGGACGCCGTCCAGCTGGTCCGTCTGCCGTACCACCTGTCCGCCGTGACCCAGGCCACCGCGCTCGCGGCGCTGGAGCACACCGATACGCTGCTCGGGTACGTCGAGCAGCTCAAGGCCGAGCGGGACCGCCTGGTCACCGAGCTCCGTGCGCTGGGCTGCGAGGTCACCGACTCGGACGCCAACTTCGTCCAGTTCGGCCGCTTCGACGACGCCCACGCCACCTGGCAGGCCCTGCTGGACCACGGCGTGCTGGTCCGTGACAACGGCGTACCGGGTTGGCTGCGGGTCAGCGCCGGCACCCCCGCCGAGAACGACGCGTTCCTCGACGCCGTACGGGCCCTGATGAAGGAACGCAGCACGAAGGAGAACCGATGAGCCGCGTGGGCCGCGTGGAGCGCGCCACCAAGGAGACGTCCGTCGTCGTCGAGATCGACCTCGACGGCACCGGAAAGGTCGATGTGTCGACCGGGGTCGGTTTCTACGACCACATGCTCGACCAGCTCGGCCGCCACGGCCTGTTCGACCTCACGGTCAAGACCGACGGCGACCTGCACATCGACAGCCACCACACCATCGAGGACACCGCCATCGCCCTCGGTGCCGCGTTCAAGCAGGCGCTCGGCGACAAGGTCGGTATCTACCGCTTCGGCAACTGCACCGTGCCGCTGGACGAGTCCCTCGCCCAGGTCACGGTCGACCTGTCGGGCCGCCCGTACCTCGTGCACAGCGAGCCGGAGAACATGGCGCCGATGATCGGCGAGTACGACACGACGATGACCCGGCACATCCTGGAGTCCTTCGTCGCACAGGCGCAGATCGCGCTGCACGTCCACGTGCCGTACGGGCGCAATGCCCACCACATCGTGGAGTGCCAGTTCAAGGCCCTGGCCCGCGCGCTGCGCTATGCCTCCGAGCGTGACCCGCGCGCCGCCGGAATCCTCCCCTCCACCAAGGGCGCGCTGTGAACACCCTGTCGACCGTTCTGATCATCGTCGGACTGTTCCTGCTCGGTGGCGTCTACTCCTTCTCCAAGCAGAAGATGCCCAAGGGCGTCATCGTGCTGCTGGGCCTGGCCTCCGCGCTGTGCCTGGTCGCCGGCGCCCTGCGACTCGAGGGGGTGTGGGCATGACCCGGACCGCCAAGCGCGTCGTCGTGTTCGACTACGGATTCGGTAACGTCCGCTCCGCCGAGCGGGCCCTCGCCCGCGCCGGCGCGGATGTCGAGATCACCCGTGACTACGACAAGGCCATGGCCGCCGACGGTCTGCTGGTGCCGGGCGTCGGCGCCTTCGCGGCCTGTATGACCGGCTTGCAGGAGGCGCGCGGCGACTGGGTCGTCGGGCGGCGGCTCGCCGGCGGCCGCCCGGTGATGGGCATCTGCGTCGGTATGCAGATCCTGTTCGCCCGCGGCATCGAGCACGGCGTCGAGGCCGAGGGGCTGGACGAGTGGCCCGGCACGGTCGAGCCGCTGCGGGCGCCCGTCGTTCCGCACATGGGCTGGAACACGGTGAAGGCCGCGGAGGACTCCCAGCTCTTCGCGGGCCTCGACGCCGACGCGCGCTACTACTTCGTGCACTCCTACGCCGTGCGCGCCTGGGACTTCGAGGCGGGCAACGCCAACGTCCGCGCCCCCAGGGTCACCTGGGCCACACACGGCGAGCCGTTCGTCGCGGCCGTGGAGAACGGCCCGCTGTGGGCGACCCAGTTCCACCCCGAGAAGTCCGGCGACGCCGGAGCCCACCTGCTCCGCAACTGGCTCGACACGCTATGACCGGAGTGCGCCTCGTCGCCGTCCGCCCACGGTTCCCGGCCCTGCGCCGCGGCCCGGGCGGCGGCGAGAGGCAGCACCCCGCCGGCCCGTCCCCGTCCTCCCCGAGTCCTCACCGTAAGGTCCCGCTATGAGCACCCACCGCCTCGAACTCCTCCCCGCCGTCGATGTCCGCGACGGCCAGGCCGTCCGGCTGGTCCACGGCGAGTCCGGCTCCGAGACGTCCTACGGCGACCCGCTGCAGGCCGCCCTCACCTGGCAGCGGGCGGGTGCCGAGTGGCTGCATCTGGTGGACCTCGACGCCGCGTTCGGCACCGGTGACAACCGCGCCCGGATCGCCGAGGTCGCCCGCTCCATGGACATCAAGGTCGAGCTCTCCGGCGGCATCCGCGACGACGACACGCTCGCCGCGGCCCTGGCCACCGGCTGCACCCGCGTGAACCTCGGAACCGCCGCCCTGGAGACCCCGGAGTGGGTCGCCAAGGTGATCGCCGAGCACGGCGACAAGATCGCGGTGGGCCTGGACGTACGGGGCACCACGCTGCGCGGCCGCGGCTGGACCCGCGACGGCGGCGACCTGTACGAGACGCTCGCCCGGCTCGACTCCGAGGGGTGCGCGCGGTACGTCGTCACCGACATCGCCAAGGACGGGACGCTCCAGGGCCCGAACCTGGAGCTGCTCAAGAACGTCTGCGCGGCGACCGACAAGCCGGTGGTCGCCTCGGGCGGCGTCTCCTCGCTCGACGACCTGCGCGCCATCGCGAGTCTGGTGCCGGAGGGTGTCGAAGGCGCCATCGTGGGCAAGGCCCTCTACGCCAAGGCGTTCACGCTGGAAGAGGCGTTGAAGGCCACCTCCTGAAGGAAGGCAGTCGTATGACGTCGTCCGAGTCCGCCCAGCGAGTGCAGTCCGACAGCCACTGGGAGGAGACGATCGGCTTCGCGCGCGCTGTCGCGGCGGGGGACCGGGTGATCGTCTCCGGCACCATGCCATTCGTCGGCAGGGTGCTCCAAGGGGAGGGCGACCCCTATGAACAGGCGCTCGCCGCCTTCCGTAACGCGCTCTCGGCCCTGGAGAAGTTCGGTCTGGGCGCCGAGAACGTCATCCGTACCCGTATGTACCTCACGCACGCGCGTGACGTGGACGCGGTCGGCCGAGCCCACAAGGAGCTCTTCGACGCCGTACGCCCGGCCGCGACCCTCGTCGTGGTCTCCGGCTTCGTGGACTCGCGGGTGCTGGTCGAAGTCGAAGTAGAAGCGTTCCGCTGACGCGGAGAAAGAGAGCCGGAGAGTCATGACCCTGGCGGTCCGAGTCATTCCCTGCCTGGACGTGGACGGCGGCCGGGTCGTCAAGGGCGTCCATTTCCAGAACCTGCGTGACGCGGGCGACCCCGTCGAGATGGCCAAGCTGTACGACACCGAGGGTGCCGACGAGCTGACCTTCCTCGACATCACCGCCTCTTCCGGCGACCGCGAGACCACGTACGACGTCGTACGCCGCACCGCCGAGCAGGTCTTCATCCCACTGACCGTGGGCGGCGGCGTACGGACGACCCAGGATGTCGACAAGCTGCTGCGGGCCGGTGCGGACAAGGTCGGCGTCAACACCGCGGCGATCGCCCGCCCCGAGTTGATCCGCGAGATCGCCGAGCGGTTCGGCCGCCAGGTGCTCGTGCTGTCGGTGGACGCCCGCCGCTGCCCGGAGGGGACGGTGACGGACTCCGGTTTCGAGGTCACCACGCACGGCGGCCGCCGTGGCACGGGCCTGGACGCCGTCGAGTGGGCTCACCGCGCCGCGGAGTTGGGCGCGGGCGAGATCCTGCTCAACTCGATGGACGCGGACGGCACGAAGGACGGCTACGACACGGCGATGATCGAGGCGGTCCGCAAGCACGTCACCATTCCGGTGATCGCGTCGGGCGGCGCGGGAAAGCTCGACGACTTCGCACCGGCGGTCGCGGCCGGAGCGGACGCGGTGCTGGCCGCCTCGGTCTTCCACTTCGGCGACCTGCGGATCGGCGAGGTCAAGAAGACCCTGCGCTCGGCGGGCCACCCGGTCCGCTGACACGCCTGAGCAGGGTCTCGCGCCCCCCGGGCGCGCCCGACGGGTCCGGCCCCCTGTGCACGCTC
>NZ_JBQQBW010000071.1:0-35455 GCF_052245415.1 Streptomyces sp. 8N706
GCCCGGCGCTCACGACCAGGTGATCAGGGAGCCGTCAGCGGTGACGCCCATGAAGAACGAGAGGGTCACCCGCCGGCCCCCGGAGACGTTCGGCCGGACCAGGTGGTAGTTGCGCGGGTCGAAGAAGACCGCGTCGCCCACACCGGCCTGGACCGAGACGTACGGCTCGTCCGCCACGATGCTCTCTGCGTAGCCGTAGCCGTCCCGGTGCCGTTCGTCGGAGGGCTGCCACTTCCTGCGGTAGACCAGTGCCTCGCCGCCGGTCTCGGGCATCGCGAGGTGGCAGTTGAAGGCGATCTGGAACAGCGGGGTCTCGTCGACGACACCCGGGAACTCCCGCACCACCTCGTCGAAGTGCATCTTCGCGCTGGAGTTGATCTCACGGATCATGCCGGCGAACATCGGGCGGCCCTGCGAGGTGGCGCGGGTGACGGGCCGGCCCCAGACCTTCTCCAGCTTGGCGGTCGCCTCGTCCAGGGGGTCCGTGCCGAACAGGAGCCCGGAGCGCGACTTGTCCGACTGCTCGGTGTGCTCCCAGTAGGCGGGCGGCAGTTCCGGGTTGCCGTAGAAGTCGTACGTGGCCGGGCCCAGTTTCGCGATCCGCGGCTGCACGAGCTGCTCGTCGTAGCTCCCCATGTCGCAGGTCTCCAGAGACTGCATGATCTCCTCGCACTGGGCGCGGGTGAAGAAGTCCCTCACCCGGGCGGCGCCCAGCGTGCCCGCGCCGATCCGGGCCAGTATGTCGCGATCGAGGGTGTTCGTCTGGATCGCGTCGAACAGGGTGTACACGGGGGTGGCCGTGGAAGCGACGTTCTGATCCTGCAGAGCCGATACTGCGGACACGCGTAGGTCCTCTCTTGGGTCGCTGACGCACTGGCCATCGCATCGCTCAGGCGTCACGTGGCATTGCGTTCGCCGGACTGTAGGGCGGGTGGACGGAAGTGCCGGGAATGCGGTGGCGGAAAACGTACAGCTTTCAGCCCGTAGAGCTCCTGGGCGCTGTCCGACGACCGGATGAGCATCACAGGGGAAGGCCGGAAATCCCTGGCCTGGTGTCTTGTATGGGCGGACACCGGGAGGAAGGCAGCAGCACCATTGCGGCTGACAGCGGGGACGTGTGGCCGAAACTGTCTCCGGCTCGCCCTGTGATCAGTGAAATCCTCACACTTAACGATGGTGCTGTGAAGTCACGACTGCTTAACCCCGAATGCCCGTATGGGCGAGGACTACAGCGGTCGAGGTCCCGTGAACATGTGTAACCGGCGCGTATTCGCTGAACCCGTGGGCTCCCGGCGGACGGGTGTTATAGGGAACCCACAAATGAGATGCGGGCACGCGCACGAAAATGGGACGTGGGTCACATGGCGGCACGGGTAGTCGCGTTGCCTATCGGAGCTCCCTACTAATCTTCCGGTTCGGTCGTTGACAACCGGGGAGAAGGTTCTCGCTTTCCGGGCGGCAATGCGGGAAACTTTCGGCGTCATTCCGGAGCGGGGAAATCCGCACACGGTGCGCGGACGCGCGGCAGAGCGCGTGGCGAGGGATACGACGGGCGAGGGCGACAGGTGGAGTCCCGTGCGGGATCACGGGCGGCCGACCGCCGGCCGAGGTACCCGTACGGCGGGCGCGGGACGGCGGCGCCGGTTCACGAGTGCCCCCGGGGTGGTCGGAGGGGGAGGCGGACGGTTCGCCGGTCCGCCCGGAGTGGCAGGTACGGGGCGCGGCGGACGGTTCGCATGTCCGGCCGGGGCGGTCGGCGGGGGCGGGGCAATGCCCGCTCACCGACGGCCCGGGCCGCGGCTCCGCGGGTCTTGGAGGAATGTGCCGATTCCTCGTGGCCGTTCGTCCGGCGGTTCGGCCGTGTGTTCGTGGTGTGCGGGTGGTGTGTGACACCATGAGCACGCGACTTGTGGACGGTAAGTCACGGCGCGGATTCCAGCAAAAGAACGATGGCCAGTCCCACGAGGATGGCGCCGATCACGCCATTGGTCAGTCGCTGGACTCGCACGGAACTCAAGATTCCGCTGACCGAGGACGCAAGAGTGGCGACAAAAGGAAACCACAGGAGCCCCATAATGATGATGATCCCGCTCAACAGCAGAGTCATCGGGACGAATGGCGCACCCTTGGGGATGAACTGTGGCATCAGGCTGAGAAACAGGATGGGCGCCTTGGGATTTGCGGCGTTGGTGATGAATCCCTGGAGCAGGAACCGCATCTGCGAGGGCGTGTCCCGTGGCTGCGCCTTCCGTGCGGACGGTGCCGGGCCGCCGGTCGCGTCGCCCCGCCGGGCGCCGTCGTGACCGGCGGTGTCCGCGGAACCCGCGCGTAAGCAGGACAGCAAGGTCTTGCCGCCCAGGTGGAGAAGGTAGACCACACCGATCGTCTTGACCGCCAGGAACAGCCAGTCCGAGGCGGCGAGGGCCGCCGCGAGGCCTACGGCCGCGAGCAGCGTGTGCAGCGCCAGCCCGCCGACGACGCCGATCCCGGTCACGAGCCCGGCCCGCCGGCCGGTGAGCGCGTTGCGCAAGACCACGGCGAGATCGGCCCCGGGCATCATGATCATGCTGGCCGCAACGCCGGAAAACGTAAGGATATTATTGTTCATCATTCCTCGGCAGTGCCTGGAGCCGGGATCGGACAGGTCTTCTCGGTGCAGCCCTGAACGGCTTTTCTTTGCGCTGTTGGTAACACTTGGAGCGTTTCGGATTACTTATGGACAAGGGAAATTCAATGCAGGACTTGAGTCACTTACTCGCCCTGATCGCCGTGGCCGAGACCGGGTCGATCTCCCGAGCCGCGGCACGCCTCGGCTACACCCCGCCCGCGCTCAGCCAGCAGCTGGCGAAGCTGGAGCGGGGGGCCCACATGCCCCTGCTCGTGCGCCACCGCAGGGGCGCGCGGCTGACCGCGGCGGGGGAGGCCCTGGTCCGGCACGCCCGCAGCATCCAGGAGGTCCTGCGCTCCGCCGAGATGGAACTCGCGAAGATGCGTGACCTGTCCGGCGGCCAGCTGCGTGTCGGCAGCTTCACGACAGGAGGGGTCCATCTGCTTCCGCCTGTGCTCGCCGAATTGCGGAAGCGGTATCCCGGTGTCGCCATCTCCCTGCAGGAGTTCGAACCGCCGGCCGGCCTGGAACCCCTGGCAGAAGGAGACATCGACCTGCTCCTGACGCACTCGTACGTGTACGGCCGGGAGCACCCCGTGCCCCCCGGGCTCAGCTTCGACACCCTGCTGGAGGAGGAGCTGCTGCTGGTCGCAGAGCCGGGCCATCCGCTCACCGCCGACCCGGAACCCCTGCACTGGACGGCGCTCGTCGGCGTCCCGCTCATCAGCGGGCCGCCCGGCCTCGCCAACCGTGAGGCGTTGGAAGCCCTGTTCCTCTCCAATGATCTGGCCACTCCCCTCATCGCCTTCGAGACGTCGAACTACTCCCTGGCCTGCACACTGGCGGCGGAGGGCATGGGTCTTGCCTGCGTTCCGCGCATGACGGCGGAAGTCAGTCCGTCGCCGATCAGCACTCGCTCCTTCGCCGCACCCCGCCTCTACCGCATCGTCAACATGGCCTGGCGCGGTGGCGACACCTCGCCGATCGTGCATACGGCGCGTACCACCATCAAAGGCGCCGCCTCCCGGACCGCCCCCGTCCTGTGGGGGCAGCCGTGATCCGTGCCGGACGTGTGCCGCACGTCCGGTCAGTCGGTCGAGTCCCAGGCCGGGGCCATGTCGCGGGCGACGCGGATGTCGTCATTGGAGGCCCCCGGAGGGACCATGGGCCAGACCATCTCCTCCTGATCCACTACGAAGTCCACGAGGACGGGCCGGTCATCGACCTCTGCGGCCTTCCGGATCGTCGCGTCGAGTTCGTCGTCGCGCTCGCACCGCAGGCCCACGCAGCCGTACGACTCCGCCAGGGCCGCGTAGTGCGGCGCCTCCGGTGAGCCCGTGTCGGTGCTGAAATGGCGCTCGCCGTAGTACAGGGCCTGGAGCTGGCGGACCATGCCGAGGCTTGCGTTGTTGATCAGCGCGACCTTCAGCGGGATCCCGGCCGCCGCGCAGGTCAGCAGGGAGCGCCCGGTCATCTGGAAGCAGCCGTCGCCGTCGATCACCCAGACCGGTACGCCGGGGCGTCCGATCGCCGCTCCAGCGGCCGCAGGCACGGCGTACCCCATCGTGCCCGCGCCCCCGGAGTTGAGGAAGCTGCGCGGATGCTCCAGGGCGATGAACTGGCTGGCCCACATCTGGTGCTGGCCGACACCGGTGACGTACACCGCCTCGGGACCGACGATCCGGCCCAGACGCTCGATGACGCGCTGCGGAGCCAGCGAACCCGGCGAGGTGCGGTAGCCCGGGGGGTAACTGCCGCGCCAGCGCCGCAGGCTCTGCATCCACAGGTGGCGGTCGGCACGCGCGTCGGCGGCGTGCTGTTCCCGGTCGTCGTGGCGCACGGCGTCGACGAGTCCCGCGATGACCCGGCGGGCGTCGCCGACGAGGCCCACGTCCACACGCCGGTTCTTGCCGATCTCCGCGGGGTCGATGTCGGCGTGGATCACCTTGGCGCACGGTGCGAAGGTGGCCGGGTCCCCGGTGACGCGGTCGTCGAACCGAGCCCCGAGCGCCACGATGAGGTCGGCCTTCTGCAGGGCCGCGACCGCCGCGACCGCGCCGTGCATGCCCGGCATCCCGAAGTGCTGGGGATGGGAGTCGGGGAACGCCCCGCGGGCCATCAGGGTGGTCACGACGGGAGCCCCCGTCAGTTGGGCGAAGGTCTTCAGCTCCGCCGTCGCCTCGGCCTTGATGACGCCGCCACCGACGTACAGCACCGGGCGCCTGGACTCCGCCAGGAGCGCCGCCGCCCGGCGGAGCTGTTCCCGGTCGGGCACGACGCACGGTCGGAAACCGGGGAGATCGACCTCACCGGGCGGGACGAAGGACACGCCGCGGCTGCGCAGCACCGCCTCATCCAGGTCCACCAGCACCGGGCCGGGACGGCCGCGCGAGGCCAGGTGGAAGGCGGTCAGCACCGTGGCCGGCAGGTCCTTGGCATCCGTCACCTGCATGGTGTGCTTGGTGAGGGACAGCGCCATGGCGCACATGTCGCTCCGGCTGCCGGAGGTGAGGGCCACGAGCGGTACGGAGTCCATGTACGCGTCAAGCAGGGGCGTCACGATCTCGGTCGCCCCGGCGCCGGGCGACGCCAGGCAGACGCCCGTCCGGCCGGTGGCACCGGCGTATCCCGTCGCCGCGTGTCCGGCGTCCTGCCCGTGCGGCAGCTCGACGTGCGTCAGGCCGATGCCTGATCCGGACCGGCCCAGCACGGGGCCGAGCAGGCGGCCGCCGTGGCGGGTGGTGAAGACGGCCTCGGCACCCGCCCACGCCAGCGAGCGCACCAGTATCTCGCCACCCGTCGTCTGCTCCGACATCGTGTCCTCTCAGAAGCGGGCTGTGTGCTGCGCCGCGTAGCCGACCTTGAGCCGGCCCGACTTGGCCTTGATGGAGCGGACCGTGACCTCCGCCAGCAGACCCAGGTGGATAACGTGGGTGCCGCCGCAGAACTCCGTGGCGAGTCCCTCGATGGTGATGGTCCGCCGCCCGTCCCGCTCTCCCATGGTCACCGGCAGCGCCTCGGCGATCGCCTTCTCCAGCTCCGCGGTCAGTGACTCTGCGAGGCCGTCCTTGTCGATCTCGACACCGTTCAGCTCGTACTCGATCCGCGCCTGGCCGGGGAAGTGGTTGTTGCCGATGTGGCGGAGCCCCCGCGGACGGACCAGGGCGTCCACCAGGTGCCCGGCAGTGTGCAGAGCGGCGTGCAGGCGGCGCTGCTCGTCGTCGATCCGCGCCCGCACCCGCGTGCCCTCCGCGAACGACGCCTCCGTGTCCCCGGCACCGGGCGCCGGGGTGAGGAAGACCCACCCGGTCTCGCCGTCCCTGACCGGCGTCACGGGGACATCGGCGACCCAACCGCTGTCGTCGGGCTGTCCGCCGCCCTGCGGATGGAAGATGTTGTCGGCCAAGGCGATCCGTAAGGCCCCGGAATGACCGCCGGCGCTGACGACCTCCGTCTCCACGTCGTACGCGTAGGTGTCGTCCAGGTAGAGCTGACGCTGTTGAGCCACGGGATTCGCCTCATATCTGCGAACTCGAAAAGGAATTCGTGTGTCCGTGTTCTCCGCCCGGCCGTGGGTACAGCACTCCGGGTCGCAGTGAAGAATCGGATTCGCCGAGTATGGCAAGCGGCGCGTAAGTGCCGGAAGGCCGGACTCGTTTAGGGAGGCATAAGCACAGCTGTAGGCACCTGGCGAGCGCGGCCGCCCGACTGGCGCGGGGCTTACGGTCCGGGGCTGTTGCGGGGAAGGGCGGCGTGCCGCGCGCGACTCGGGGGGCGCGGCCGCCCGCGGTGCCGGGCCGGCGGCACGGGCGCGCCACCGGCGCGCGGGACTCCCGGCCCGGTCGCTCAGAGGCCATCGCCCCCGGTCTTGCGCATCACCACATTGGACCGCTCGCCGTAGTAGAGGGCCTGACCCGGTACGACGGGTGCTTCTCGTGCGGCAGTGTGATCAGGCCGAACGAGTTGACGTTCTGGTCCAGGACGGCCACCGGGCTGCGCATGGAGCGGGAGCTGGCCAAGGGCCCGGCCGCGCACGGCTGGGAGAACCAGCGCTGGACTGAACCCGATCAAGACGTGATCGGCCGGCGCTTCCACTTGACCTGCACCATCCGGGGCGTACGCAAGCTCCTGGTACGCAACGGCTGGTCCTGCCAGGTGCCGGCCGCCGGGCGATGGAGCGGGACGACGAAGCCGGGGTGGGTCAAGGAGCTGTGGCCCTGCGCGGAAGACTCGCGGAGGCCCGTGGAGCCTGGCTCGTCTTCGAGGACGAAGCCGGCTTCTTCGCGTTCTTCCAGCGCTGCGCGAACTCCAGCCAGCTGGCCGCGTATTGACGTGCGAGGCTTCCCACCAGGGTCCCGCAGTGAGGCGGCACGGCGGCGCTCAGGCCGGACCACTCGGCAACAGCGTTCTGCGGCAGGAGCCGCACAGGTCGCGTCCCTCCTCCTTGAGGCGAAGCGATGGATCCCGCAGGAGCTTCTCGAGTACCAGGCTGGGATCCGGCTGCCCCGGCCGCGCTCTGCCTTCGTGGCTTCGGTGCCCATCCTAGGCGGAGGCCGGGACCTGGGCACCGCCTCCGGGTGCGATGGCCGACGGTTCCAGAGCGGCTGTCTCACGGACCTTGGCGGCCTGCGATCGTACCGCTGCGGGTAGCTCGCCGGCCTGGATGCGATTGCGGACGTCGCTCGCCGTAGCCGGTGCGATACCCGCGAGCCGCGCGACCTCGCGCAAAGAAGCCTTCGGATTCTCGGCCATCACTTCGGCGGCTCGCCACCAGCCCTGCTCAGGGGACGAAGCCGCCCGTCGCGGCCCATCCGTGTGTTCAACCGCTGCTCGGCGCCAGTTGAACGGCGCCGGAGGGAGGCCACCGCCTTGGTCCCAGAGCCGATGCCCGCGCAATGGCCCGGTCGGACATCTGCGGATGCGACACGATGATCCGAGAGGCAGCGGCGCGCCGATCGGATAGCAACAGCGGCAGGACGTGGGCGAGGTTGCCCTGGACCGCACGCAAGAACGCGTCTTCCGCGGAACCGTCGAAGAATTCCACATCGATGGTCTCCTGACCGCGGACGACGGCGGCCAAGAGACGGTGCATGCCGTCGATCACGCGCATGTCTGAGCGGCGCACGAGTATGGGTGGCAGTGGTCCTTCGATGTCGGGCTGGGGGAGTGCGCTAATCAACGGCGGATCAGACGCGGACTACGCCATATCCAGTACCGCAGCGACCTCATAGACGGCTGCCTTACCGAGACCAGCCTCACCATCAGGCCAGCCTGAGTGAGCACCCAGACGACATCACGAGTTCAGCCTCAGTGACTCACAGGGGCCGATGCCATCGGGTCACACTCGGCCGCGGTCCGGGCGGTGATGTACTACCCGCCGTCGACCTCCAACCGTTGCAGGTTTCCACAGAGAGCGTTACTTCATCTTAGTAGGAGCAGCGGCCGGGTCAGTCGGACAGGCCGCTGCCGCCGGGAACCTCGTCGTCATCGACGCGCGACAAGTTCTGGACTTTGCGCGCTTCGTTCACCATGGTCAGCAGTGCATCCAGGGTCGCGGGCGAGAGCCCGTCGGCGCGCAGCGCGAGGTTGCGCACCCGCACGTCACGAAGCGCACTGGCCAACTTCAGTTGTGAATTAACCCTCTCTGCCACTTCCTCGTTGAGGAAGTACTCCGGCGGCACCCCGAAGAACTCTGCGAGTACATCGAGTTGCTCCAGACTCACATTGCGCTTTTTGCCGGTCGCGAGTTCCCAGAGATACGTTCCGGAGATCGCACCGCCAGTCGCCCCGCGGATCTCCTTGGCGAGCCGACTGTACCCGGGACGCTTGCGGTCATCAGGGTAGTGGGCGGTGATCAGCGCATTGAGCCGTTGGTCGAACTTGCGGACCAGCGGACGGCCAGTCTGGTCGGATGCCGGTTCTCCAGCGTCCTTGGCTTCCTTGGCGCTCATACACACAGCCCTTGCCTGAAGTGGCCACGAGCGGCCCGGTATGACCGCCGAGGCGAACAACTTGCTCGCCTATGAGTATCGGCATTCTTCATGATTGACAAGCGGTACACCAGTTGGCGTACGCTCGCCAAGCGTAACACGCGCTATAGCGGATGACTCAGGGTACAGAACAGGGAATACGCATCATGCGGGCCACGGACCAGGTGCAGCTGCCGCGCCAAAGGCGCCTCCAGGTCTCTTCGCACCGGTTCCCCTAGCTCCGACCAAGCCGCTGACGCCCAGTCACATCAAGGTCTGCTGTGGGCGGACGTCATGAGCAGGGCGACCGGTCTGGTCCACGAGGTGGAGCAGCTGTACAGCCACGCCATCGGCGTTTCCAATGCCCAGACCCTGGGCTTCTGGTCCTATCTGGAAGCACGCTCACCCGGGCACTGATTTCAGTCGACTCGACGAGGGAGCAGATCGTCTCGCTGTACGTGGAGTTCCAGCAGCAGCGGGAGGCCGGCGGCACCGAGGATCTCACCAGTCACCGCGACGCGGTGGACGGCAGGGGTGGTTACACCCGGGGGGCGGATCTTCGATCTGTGGGCGGCCCGGTTTCGTGAACTGAACATCCCCGACCCGGGCTACGAGCCCACCGCAAGCCACCCCTTAGCCTCGGCGAGACGCTGGAGGTGGTCACGCGGCGCAGGTTATGCGTGGACCACCGGCCCTGGCCCGGCCCGGTCCACCTGGACTGTACCCGGTACGGGCTGCCGCTGCGTCAGATCGTGGTGGGACGGGCAGGCCAACTACACCTCGCCGCGGCACTGCGCGAGGTCCCTCCCTGACCGGGTGCTACGACGAGATCGTACTGGCCTGCGACCGTAAATCACTGCCCGACTACATGCTGCTCCGCCAGTGCTGACCGCCTTGGGCGCCACGGTCTCCGTGATGGGTGCCGGCCGGGTGCGGGTGGACGGGCAGCTGCGTTCCAGCGGGTACGGCGGCTGGGAGGGCCGATCGGCGGCTCCGCTGGCCCGCCAGGTCCTGCCCCTCGTCGGATCCCCGTCTACCGACTTGGGGTGCGCTTGTACTTCATCGCGACGCTCGGGCAGGGCGACCGGGAGCCGTTCCGACGCGATCTGATGTGGCGCTGCATGGCGCGGGCCGGAGTTCATCGAACCGGGGGGAGACCGCCTCGGAGGCGGACCTGGCGGACTTCCTGCACCGTCACGCCCGACCGTACAGCTATGTCCCCCCCCCTACCGGCTCACGTCCGCGCTGCTGGCCCGCGGCCCGCCCTGCGCCCGGTCGTCCGCTGTTGGAGAAGGTGTTCACCTGAGATGTTCACCCAAGAAGAGTTACGCCTGGCACTTGCGGCGCGGGTCGGCAAGGCCGGTGCGACCGGCGAGCGCGCCCGGCGGTCGCAGTGCTGGCCGCCTTCGACCCCGCGGTTCTCGCCGCCTCCGCCCTGGAGTTCGCGGCCGCGCTCCCCCTCGACCTCCGGTGGCACTGGCTGCATGACTTCACCAGAACGCTGTTCCTGGCCGGCACCCCGCATAACCTGGCCCGCCGACTGCCGCCCACGACGCTCTCCGCCGACGGGCAGGTGTCCTGGTACGCAAGCGCCCCTGCACCGCGTTACCGAGAGTTGCGGCTGCTCGTGCGCCCTGTGCACGGGCAGCTCCGTGCGGACCTGCCGCGCCGCTACGTGGTGGACGTCCCCAGGCGCCGCAGGGCGGCGCCGGCCGCCGGCCACAGCGATGGCGGATCACCCTGGATGTGCACGGCCTGTCCCTTCCGCAGTACTTGGTCCATCTCGGCCACACCCTGGCCGAGTCGGTGCTCACCGGAGTGCCCCCCCGGTCCGGCGACCGGATCACCACCGTCCACGTCCGCCGGGTGACCGCCCCCGCCCGGCGGCCGCTCCTATCTGCGGGTGCACCAGGGCCTCGACGACCCGCAGTTGCTGCGGGCGTCCGCCTGTCTCGCCGAGGAGGACGCGCATGGCTGAGTTTTGGGTGCTGCTGGGCACCGACTACGCCGGGAAGTCCTCGGTGCTGGTGGAGTTGACCCGGAAGGACGGCCGGTTATCACTCGTCTCCCTACGACCCCGCGCTGCTGCCTCCGCTCTATGCACTGCTCACCGCCCTGCAGGGCTCGCTGGCCGACGCCCTGCAGGACCGCGAGGGCCGGTTCTCTCCCAACTACGTGCTCGCGCTGCTGCGTGTCGCCGTCGTCTACCTGCGTGACCAGGTACGAGACTCCCCTGAGGGCCGCATCCCCTTGCTCGACTCCTACTACTACAAGATCGTGGCGAAGTGCCGGCCGCTCGGCCTGAACAACGGTTTGCTCTTCTCGATGTGGGAGTCGTTCCCGCAGCCTGTGCAGGTGTGGTCTTCTGGACTCCGCCCCCGGCACAGCGGCGCAGTGGTGAGGGTGCCCGGGTCAACCCGTTCGAGACGTACGACGGTGCCCCGGTATAGCCCGGCTTCGCCCGCTTTCAACGTAACCTGCACCGTTGCCCCATCGAGGAAGTCAGCCATCTCCCCGTCATCCACATACCGGTCCAGGACAGCGTGGGGGCCACCACCTCCGCCGTCGAATGGGCCGTCAAGGAGTGAACATGGCCGCTGACACCGTGCGCGCTGGGCCTCACGAGCTACGGCATCGACGGGACCGGTCAGGCGAATACCGCGCCGACAGCTGGCGTACACCATCACTTCGACGGCGATGCGCAAATCAGTCCCGGCACGCCTATCGCCCGTATTAAGGATGCGTGTACGACGTCCGGCAGGGACTGGGATTTCAGCCACCTGAGCCTCCGACGTAGCACTGTCCGAGATCATGCTTGTCAGCTATGGCGTACACAGATATCCATGTATGCACTAGCCGCTCGTGACGGGACTTTCAGGCCTGGCTGCGGGCTCGATGCGAGGGGATGGGTCATGAACAGCGGATCGGCACGTCACGAGTCTGACCGCCCGTTGTTGCGGAAGCTCGACCAGCGCCTCAACGAACTGTTTCAGGCCATCTATCCGGATGAGCGCAAGAGACCCGGCTGCGCCCGGCTTGCCAGGAGATCCGCGAAGCTACAGGCGTCACGATCTCCGGAGCGTACCTACAGGAACTGGCTACGGGGCATAAAAACGTAACGTCACGTTGGAACAGCTCGACGCCCTCGCGGAGCTTTTTGGAGTCCCCCCAGAGTACTTCCTCAACGAGGAAGTCTCGGAGGCGGTCAGAGCCCAATGGCGATGGCCACAGCCCTGCGCGACATTAAGATTCGCAACTTGGCTCTGCGAGCCGAAGGCTTGTCCCCGACCAGCCTGGAAGCTCTTCTGATGATGGTGAACGAAGCACGCAGGGTTCCAGGATCTGCCTGACGTCAGTTATTCCGAGACGGAGAACCTGCAAACGAACATCCGAGATGAGATGGAACCCTATCCATTTACATGACAGCTGACGGGAGGCGGAATCATCGTGCCCACCATCATGACCGCCTATCGACGTTGTCCGAGGAAGGGCGAGGAAGAGCCCATGCGGTACCAATACCTCAGACTGCGTCAGCGCTGTCAGTCTGTGGTCGACCAGATCGACTTCCCCCGGCCGTTCTCGGCCGACGCCCTGTGCCAGAGCATCGCCCGGCAACGCGGAAGGGAGATTCATCTTCATCCCCTGCCGAAGGCTGCCTCGTCGGCCGGCGCCTGCGGCGTCTGGCTCGCCACCGCCACCGACGACCACATATTTTTCGAGAGTCAAACCTCACGGGTGCATCAGGAGCACATAATGCTCCACGAACTGGCCCACTTGCTGTTCAACCATCACGCAGTGAGCGCGGAGTACACCGAAGTGGTGGGGAACCTTCTGCCCGATCTGGACGACAGCCTGGTGACCCGTGTCCTCGGACGCGCCAACTACACAACGCGCCAGGAACAGGAAGCGGAGATGCTTGCGAGTCTGATACGGACGAGCGCAGACCAAGCGCCCCAGAGCCAACCTCGCAGCGTAACCAGCAGGCTGGGAGCAGCCTTGGGGATAGAGGCATCGGAACATGACTGAAATGAGGGACCTCGGGCGATCGCTCACCCTACCCCAGCATTCTGCTTCTCTGGCTCGCGATCCTCGTGCGCCTTCCGGGAGCCGTTCGCCATCCGCACCAACGCGCACTGGCGAAGAACTTGGTCGGGGTGCTGCCGACCGGCGCCGTGCTGTGCATTGTCGCTTCCTCC
Organism: Streptomyces sp. 8N706; assembly: GCF_052245415.1. NCBI lineage: Bacteria > Bacillati > Actinomycetota > Actinomycetes > Kitasatosporales > Streptomycetaceae > Streptomyces > Streptomyces sp. 8N706. Next base: position 12,774 of record NZ_JBQQBW010000071.1, read on the forward strand.
ACCAGTAGCCGTCGCCTCCGAAACGCGCTGGATGAGGTGCTCGGGGGTGGTGAAGGCGACGTTCGGGAGCCAGCCGCGCCGGCGCAGGGACCAGATGCCTTCGACGGGGTGCGTAGGGCGGCAGGTAGGAGATAGTCAGCCAATCCCGTGAGGTGACGACCTCGCTTGGTCCGGCCTCCTTGTGGACGTTCAAGTTGTCCCAGACGAGCACCATCGGTCCGCCGGGCTGCTGGTAGGTCAAAGGTTTTGCAGACAAGGCGAGTCAGCCGACCTCTTCCAGGACTTGCTTATTATCGGCAGTCTCTTCCTCTTCGCGTGCCTCCAGTTGTTCGGCGAACTGGTACCAGTCACGCGAACAGGAGTAGGCGAGTTCTGTGACGGCGCGCCGCCAGCGGCTGGGAATCCACTCGATGAGCCGCTGCTGCTGCCGTTTGTCGACGACGTGTGTGGCGAACAGGCGTAACAGGAGCCGACCCTCCTCGGACATACGCAGCTGCGGATCCCGCATGAGCGCTTGCATCGCCGTCTTCCGGTCCAGGCCCCCGATGGCAGCGCTGGTGCCGCCGTCCCTCACGGCGCGGGCCGCCTGCACGGCGTTGAGCTCGGCCCTGCGCTGGCGGGGAGGAACCGGGTCCTCGTTGCGCTGAAGGCGATGGCGCACATCACGCACGGTGCCGGGCGAGACACCGGCCGCCTTGGCAACCTCCCGCAGTGAGGCCTCGGGGTTCTCCAGAAGCAGAGTGCTCGCCAGCCTGCGCTTCTCCGCGCTGTTGACCGGACGAGCCTTGCCGTCCCGCCCAATCCGCATGCGCAACTGGGGAACTCCCCCAGTTGCTGACCGCCGGCGAATCGCAGCGACGGTCTTGGCCGCCAGCCCGGTCGCTGCGGCGACCGCGCGATCTGACCACTCCGGGTGCGACTTGACGATGCGTCCTGCTGCCGCGGTGCGGTCGGACAGAGGCAGCGGCAGACCATGTTGCACATTGGACTCAACAGCAAGTACAAATGCGTCCTTCTCACTTCCATCGAAGAACTTGACGTCGATTTCATCCCGACCCTGCAAGATCGCAGCGCGCAGTCGATGCATCCCATCGATAATTCTCATCGACGAGCGATGCACGATGATCGGGGGAAATACAGTCTCGGACTGAGCCAGCGTGTGAGCGTGCTCTATATTTTCCCCGGCAAGGCGTGGCGAGTCTGCCGTAACCAGCGAAGCAACGGATACGCTTTCAACCTTCGGATCCAATAAACCATTCGTGCGTGACGGCCTCATGGATGCGCCTTGCAACATCATGCACCCCTCCCTACGTCGTGAAGGCTTGCCTGGGGTTATTCAGCCCGAGAAGTCTGGGTACCGGCTTGAAGTGAGGGAATCAGGACGGCGTCGCAATGCCGAACCCGGCCTCAAGATGAGCGTGCCAGAAGAAAGGAGGGAGCGGAGCGGATGGCTGGCGATGATGCGCCAGACCGCGGCTGTGCGGTCGGTGTACGTAAGCGACATGGCGTGCTCGGGGTTCAGCCTGACGGCGAGGACGAAGCACCCTCTGCACTGCACTCGACGAACCGCTACCCGGCGGCGCGCAGTGCGGCGGCGTGCAGCCAGTGCACACCGTCGACGAACCGCATCGTGGGGCAGTGCACCACAATCGACAGCAGCGCGGTCTGCACCTCGGCCAGAGCGCGGACGTGCCGTAGGTTCTCCCCCTCCAGGCGCGGAGAGTCGGCGGGCAGGAGGGAGTTGACGGGCAACGGTTTCGTGCGGCAGAGCTCTCCTTCGCCGCCACCCGCACAGTGCTCTGCCGCACCGGCCAACACGTCGGGCATGAGCGGTATCCCTCTCCGTACGCCGAGCGCCGGGTGACACCCAGGATGTGCTCCCGAGCAAGGAAAACTCACCGGTTAGGCGGGCCGGTTCGGCACGATCGATGCGTTCAGTACACGGTGGTCGACGAGCCGCACAGCAGCGCAGTTTGGCCACCCCAGCCCCCTCAGCCAGACAAACCAATCGACAGTGCATCGTGCCATCTAGTGCCCCGTGTGCCGCCGCATCGCAGCTCCAGCGCGCGGTGCGGCACGGGCGCAACACACGGGACAAGTGGCTCGAGATCGCCTCGGACGCTACAGAGCGGACGATAGACCGTCAAGTTATTCGCTGAAAAAAACAGTTCGCAAGCAAGCCAGGTGTTACGGCCGCTCTGTTGCGCTGGTCGCCGCGCCCGCATGCTGCTGATCAAGGCTGTACTTCCGTTACGAACAGCCCGTTCCTCACAGCGATCCCCTGGAGCATGATGCGCCGGACCCCACGCACACCTACTGGACGACCCCGGGCCCTCCCCCGCCCACGAGGCGGGACTCGCCGGCCTGGTGGGGGACCATGGTCGAGTGGTACGACTTCTTCGTCTTCTCCACCGCATCCGACCTGCTCTTCCCAGAGTCGTTCTTTCCCCGAGCGCAGCAGGCCACCGGTCTGCTGGCATCGTTCGCAACCTTCTGGGTCGTCCGGTGGGCGCTGTTCGCAGTCTGGTGGCGACGCTGCTGCTGATGGGGGTGGCCACCGCGGGCATCGGACTGCTGCCTCGTTAGGACGAGGCGGGTATCGCCGCTCCGGTGCTGCTATGCGCCTTGTGGCTCGCCCAAGGGATCGCGGTGCGCGGCGAGTGGGGCGGCACGGTCCTGCTGGCCGGTGAGCACGCGCCGCAGGGACCCCGCTGGCGTCCATCCTGACCAGCGCGGTCTTCATCCCGTTCCCGCGACTGGGCGACGGCGAATTCCTGGCCTGGGGCTGGCGGGTCCCCTCCTGCTCTCCGCCGCCCTCATGACCGTCGGCCTGGTCATACGGCGAAGGTACCCGAATCCCCGAGTTCGAGGGTCTATCGAGCTGCTGGGGTCGTGTCTGGTAAGAGGATCGGCCCTCGCGGTACCCCGCGCACCGCGGCCATAGGTATCCGACGAACCCGCAGGTCGTCATCGATCAAGTAAGGCGTGGCGCCATCCGTTGCCATCAGCGCCATGAAGCACCCGCAGATCCATGTCAGCGGCGCGCATATCCCAGCGTCGCACCTGAAAGCGCCAACGCCACTCACGGGAACTGCTGGTCGGGCTGGCCGAGTTCTTTCGGTGTCTCACCCACCTACTTTCTCGATCGAGATCACGCCGATAGGGTTGCCAGGCAGTCGGCCACACTCAAAGACCTGAGTTGAGCATGGCTGCATGGGTGGCGCTGCGTGCAGTCAGGTTGCCTCAGGAGGTCGAGGCGACAACGTCCTTGCTTGATCAAGATCGGGACCCCCATGCGTGCGACCACCATTACGCTCGGCCACGCTCGAAACGGTTCCTGTTCTTTCCCCACTGAGGAGTTGTGCACTGTCGCCCCGTGTGAGACATGACCAGAATCGCAGCCTGGTACGCCTACGCCGCGAGTGTCAGGCTCGTCTGGCGACGCTGAGGCTCCCCACGTCGTGCGACATCGAGGAGTTGTGCGCTCATTTATCGAACCGGCGCCGCCCTCTCCGCCTGATCCCCGTCACCATGCGCGCCGCACACGCACAACCGTGCGGAGGTGGATGGCCTCAGATGCCGCAGACTTCATCATGTTCGAAGCCAACTACGCGACCCCATCAGGATCGCATCATCACATATGCGTTAGCTCACATGATCTGCGACGGCCGAAGCAGCTCGTCCCTGGACGACGCGACCGCCCAATTGGTGTTCCCAGACCTGAAGCCGGAGCGCGTCCGAGACATGTTGCGGCGTACGAACTATTCCAACGCCCAGCAACGAGAAGCCGAGATGGTGGCGAGTCTGATCCTCGCCAGGCTGAACGACGGCGCCACCGCGCCCTCATCTGCCGTGCTGGGGACGCTGGGTGGGGCACTGGGAATCACCCAGAGGCGGCGCCGACTGCGATGATCAGCGAGATCCGGAGCTTCGGGAATGGTGTGGAGACGGTGGGCGTGGCCTGCATGTGGCTGGCGGTGACGCTGCGGGCTCCGATTGCCGTGCGATCTAGCGAGCAACGACCCCTGTGGCTGGCGGTCCTGGGTGCCTCAGCAGCGGTGACGCTCCATTTGCCATGGGTCAACGACCTCATCTACCAGGTCACCGGTCCCACACACCTGACCGCGTTGGTCAGAAACCTGTTCGGCGTACTCACCTCTGCCGCCGTGCTGGACTTCGTGTTCCTGGCGGCTCGGGGCCGTCACACATTCCCGCTGTACGGTTTGGCTGGGCTCGTGATGACCGCGCTCACCTGGCTAGACGTACATGCAGAACCACACCTGACGCACACGATCCCTCCTGTGGGCGATCCCGTACCGTCCATGACGTACTGGGGTGTCCTCATCATCGTCAACCTCAGCACAAACGTGGTGTGCGCAATCGCCTGCTGGTGGTACAGCCGGGCCAGCCAAGTCCTCGCACTACGTTTCGGATTGCGACTCTTCGGGCTCGGTGCGGTCTTCGCCGGGTCCTACTGGCTGCTCAGCGCCACATACATCGGAGTTCGATGCCCGTGGATCCTGTCGATCCTTCCACTTCTGCTGGGCTGTTATGCCTTCGCGAGAGCGAGCGCGATCTGCGTTCCCCTTGCGACCGCGGCGGCCGTGGTGCTCAGACGCATGCGTATCTTGTGGCAGCTCCGGCCGCTGTGGCGTGACCTGGTCGACGCGGTGCCCAACGTCCGCCTGGCGCAGTCCCGCCAACGCGACCTCAGTCTCCTGCCGAGGGCTGCGCTGGACTTTCGCCTCTACCGGACAGTGATCGAGATCCGTGACGCGACTCTCGCCCTGCGCGCCTACATCCCCCAGGCGGTATTGGACAATGTTCGGGCCCACCTTGAACTCGAAAACTCCTCCCCTGCCGAGGTCGGTCCCCGCGTGACCGCCTGTTGGTTGCGGATAGCACGACACGCCAAGGCAGGCGGTGCGCCCCCGCTACCCGGTGATCTGGCCGTCCCGGTACTCGGGGGTGCGGACCTGCCCAGCGAGATCGAGTTCCTACGCCAAGCCGCCATTGCGGACACCTCACCCCAGATCCGCGAACTGGCTGCCCGCCTCGGCCGCCCGGTAGCGGCTCACTGAGATCGGAGACCTCGCTCAGCATGGACATCAAGGGCAGTTGCAGCGACCAGTTCAGCGCAGTACAGGAGGTGTTCGCCGACGCTCTGCGTAACGGAACGGACGTCGGTGCCTCGGTGGCGATCTGCCTCGACGGCGAACTCGTCGTCGACCTGTGGGGAGGGTACGCCGACGAGGCGCGTACCCTACCGTGGCAGCGGGACACCATCACCAACGTGTGGTCCACCACGAAAACGATGACCGCGCTGTGCGCTCTTGTCCTGGCTGACCGCGGTGAGCTCGATCTGTCCGCACCGGTCGCGAAATACTGGCCCGAGTTCGGTACCGCAGGAAAAGACCACATCGAGATCCGGCACTTGCTCAGCCACACAGCAGGACTCCCTGACTGGGACCAACCGATGGCGCTCGAGGACCTGTGCGATTGGGAGAAGGCCACCACCCTCCTGGCCCGCCAGTCGCCCCGCTGGGACTCCCGCACGACGTCTGGCTATCATCGGTTCACTCATGGCTTTCTGATCGGCGAGGTCATCCGCCGCATCTACCGCGAATCGATTGGCAGGTTCTTCGCCGACCAGATCGCTGCCCCACTGAACGCAGACTTCCACATCGGTTTGGCAGCCGAACATGATCACCGTGTCTCCGAGGTCATCCCCGCACCCGGCCCCGCACCCGCAGCCAATCCGCGGGTGAGCATTCCGGTTGGCGCGTACGTGACTGCCCAGGACACCTGGAGCACCCACTGGCGCCGCGCCGAAATCCCCGCGGCGGGAGGCTACGGAAACGCACGCTCCGTGGCCGCTGTCCAATCGGTACTCGCCTCCGGAGGCCGGACATCCTCGGCACGCCTGCTCTCCGAAACCACCTGCCGCGCCGTGTTCGACGAGCAGTCCCACGGCATGGATCTCGTGCTCGGCATCCCCCTACGCTTCGGCATCGGCTACGCCCTCAACGCAGGCGACGCGCCAGTCAGCACGCCCAACCTGCACACCTGTTATTGGGGCGGAAGGGGCGGATCACTGGTCGTCAATGACCTCGATGCGCGCATGACCATCGCTTACGTGATGAACCAGATGTCCCCCCTCGGTCTCACCGACCCACGCAGCCAGAAGCTCCTCCGGGCCGCCTACAGGGCGGTGACACGCTGACCGGGCGCCATCGGGCGACGTAGCGGCGGGGCTCCTGCGGTGGGCCAGGCCTTGCGGGCGTGGGCAGCCTCGCGCTGGGTCGAGGACCATGCGGGACCCGGGTGTCGACCACCCCGTGCAGGTCCTCGGCCCGGTCGCCCTCGCCGGCCCAGTGCGCATCGAGCGGGTCCAGGCCCAGCACGCGCGAGCATGGCGTACCTCTGGCTCCCTACAGACACCAGCCGCCGCCTCCGCACCATCGCCGCCCGCCGGCCTGGCCCCAGAGCGGTTCCTCGCCCTGCTCGCCCAACACGCCTGGATGAACGACGACGGCACCCTCACCGTCGCCCCCCTTGACCCCGACCTGAGCGTGCGCAAGAAGCCGACGGGCCCTGGCGAACCGAGCGCATCGTGCACTGCGGGGGACGGTAGTTGACCAGGAGCACCGGCAGGCCCCCGCCTCCGGCGCCAGCAGCACCGCGTTCGCAGGAGAAGACGGCACCGATCCCGGAGTCGCCTGTCGGTCCTGGAACCTAGAGTGATCGTGAGGAGTCAGCAGGCTCGGGATGACCTGCACGACTAAGTGCTCGACAACCGCACTGGGAGGTAACGTGGCCAAGGAACGGGACTTCGGGCCGCACCAGCTGGCAGCGTGGCTGGGACTCGAGCCGAGGCAAGTTCGCCGGGCCCAGGCCCGTGGGCTTATACTGCCTCCTGACATCGACGATGAGCGCTGGTCGCTGACACTGGCCAAGACACTGCCAGACCGTCTCCAGGAAATAGCGGCCGCCCTGAGCGTCGGACAGGGCTCCACAACGGCACCGCCCACACCCGTCAGGGGATTAGGCGCCACCCGCAGCTCCAGGACAGTCAAGGGACGCGTCTTCGGCCCCATCCAGCTGGCGAAATGGCTGGGCCTGGAGAACTGGCAGGTCCCCCGTGCGGTGCAGCACGGCTTGATCCCGCCCCCGGATGTGGACGACAAACGCTGGTCGCATGCCGTGGCCAGCACTCTTCCGGATCGGATCGAAGAGATCCGGGCCGCCGTGGGCGACCATCCCGGGCTTGGATCGATCAAGGCGGCCGAGCATCTAGCTCAGCGCACGCAGCTGGATGTCGAGCGCGTTGACGTACAGGCCCTGGCCGAACAGGGCCTGCTCAAGCCGGTGGGTGAGTTCAAGGGACATCCCATGTACGCCCTGCGCGATCTCGACAACCTCCCTGAGGAACAGATCATCACCACAGTCCGAGAGCGCCACGCCTGGGTTGAGAAGAGCCTGACAACCAAGGAAGCAGCAGCATTCCTGGGCTGGCCCGTCGGGAAGTTCGAGGTAGACGCCGAACGCCGAGGAATGCTGCCCGGATCGCTAGGCCGGTATGCCCGGACGGATGTTGAAGGGCTACGCGATGGCCCAGGCCTCACCTAGACAGCGTTGTCCGGGCTGTCTCCCCTGGTGTGGGCTTGTTTCCATGCCGCGATGACCGCTGCGGGGACACGTCCGCGGTCGGGTACGTCGTAGCCGTTGGCTCGGGCCCATTCGCGGACGGTCTGGGTGTCGATGACTCCTCCCGGGGGAGGGGGTTCCGGTGGGTTGTCGCGGGATGACGGTGAGGGTGTGAAGGTGACGCCTGCGTTGAGGAGGCCTCGGGGGAAGAGGGGGACCTGCGTCTCGCCGGTCAGGACGGTGGTGAGGAATTCCGTCAGGGTGCCGCTGAAGGTGTACCAGCCGGGGCCGCGCGCCTCGTTGACGGCAATGGGCCACGTGTCGGGCTCGTCCTTCCTGGTGGTGATCCAGAAGAGGTGGTTGCCGTTGTCGGTGACCCCGTTGGCGAAGAGGTCATCGGGGTCGTACGGGACGGGGTGTGAGCCGTGGTCGCGGTCTTGTTTGAGTTCTTCGCGGAGGGTGGCAGGCATGGGGCCGGTGAGGTCGACCCATTGGGTTGCCCCGTGGGGGTGGTAGATGCGGATGAAATCGCAGAAGGCGCCGGGACCGTAGGTCGAGGCCAGTTGCTTGTAGTCGCTGGGCAGTCGCATGCCGAGGGTGGCCTCGACGGCCGTCCAGTCGACCCGGGGCGTGTCTGCGGGTGGGGGGCAGAGTCGGGTGAGGTCGTTGAGGCTGGTCACAGGAGTCCTCGGCGGTGTCGCTGCTGCTGCTCGTGTGCGGGGTTTTCCAGGATCGTATCCACCAGGGTGTTTCCACGTCGGTCGGAGGCTTCGAGCTGGATGGAGACCGGCACGGAGTCCTTCTTGTCGTCGGTGTACTCGAGGTAGACGTTGTAGGTGACGATTTCTCCGCGGTCGTTGACGGCGTCGTAGACCGCCTGCTCGAAGTCCCGCATTCTGGGGCTGTTCGTTGGGTTCTGCGTGATGGCGAACAGGTTGTCCAATGTGTCGCCGGATCCGCCCAGCATTCTGGCGAGCATGTGTCCGCGGGCCTGGTTGTAGTCACCTCCGAGGGAGCCGGGCGGCCTGAGGGCGTTGTTGGCGTGTGTGCCTTCGTCGAGCATGTCGCGGCTGATGACCGCGTTCATCTCGTAGGGGCGTCCGTGCTCGTCCCGGGTGAATCTGACCCGGCCGCCCCATGTGGGGTCCTCCTCGCAGCCGGCGAGGCCTAGAGGGTCGGCCAGGGTGAAGGGGTTGGGGACGTAGGCGTAGTGGTTGATGGCGGGGGCGATACCGAGCGGGTCGGGGGTGATGTATCGGCCCAGGTCGGGATCGTAGTAGCGGTTGAAGTTGTAGTGCAGGCCGGTTTCGGGGTCGAAGTACTGGCCGGGGTAGCGCAGTGGGGTGTGGGCGGTGCTGTCGTGGTTCCACTGTGTCGCGCCCCAGGCGGTACTTCTCGCCTGCCAGGCGATGTCGCCATCGGGGGCGATGAGCTCGCTGGGGCTGCCGGCCAGGTCGGCGACGATCGCGAAGAATCTCCGGTCGATCTCCCGCTGAGCGCTGTCTGTGTTCATTTCCCGCTGGGACAGGGGCCGCATGCCGATGTAGTCCCAGACCAGGGTGGTGTGGCCGGTGTACTGCTCTGCGAGCTGGCCGCAGTCCCAGCAGTAGGTGCTGGCTTCGACGGTCCGGCCGTCGGTGTCCATGCGTTGTTTGGCGATCCGGCGGCCGAGCGCGTCGTAGAGGTAGCGCCAGCGGGCCCCTCCGGGGGCTTCGAGGTGGGTGAGGCGGTCTTCGGCGTCCCATTCGAAGCGCCAGGTGAGCACCTTTCCGGAGAGGGTGGTCGTCTGGCGGAATGTGATGCGGCCCTGGGCGTCGTAGCGGTAGCGGGTGCGGCCGGCGCGGGTGACGCGGGTGCCGTGGTAGGTGCGTTCGCCTGTGCTGTTCTGGCCGGGCGCCTGGGAGGGCAGGACGGTGTGGGTCTGGTCGCCGGCGGCGTTGTAGGCGTATTGCTCGCTCCATCCGCGGGCCTGGACCGCGGTGATGCGACCTGCGGGATCGAGGGTGAAGGTGCGCGGGCCGGTGAGGGTGTCGGTGATGCTGACCAGTGCCCCGTCGGCCTGGTAGGTGAAGGTCCGCCCGAGTATGTCAGTGTCTGGAGTGTTGAGGGACTGGCTGGTCAAGCGGCCGACGGAGTCCCAGCCGTGGCTGAGGGTGAGCTGCCCGTCGAGGATTCTTGCGGTTTCGCGGCCCAGTGCGTCGCGGTCGAAACGGAAGGTGTGTCCGTCGGCCGTGTAGGTGGACAGGCCCTCCCGGGTGTACGCGAGAGTGCTGGTGGCCCCGGGATGGTGTACGGCGGTGGGTGCGGCGTCCGAGGGCGTCGTATGCGAAGGCGAGGGTGCGTCCGTTGACGGTCTCAGCCACGACGCGTCCGGCGGTGTTCCGTTCCAGCGTGATGGTGGCGTGGGCGTTGGTGATCTGTGAGACGTGGCCCGTCTCGTCGTGGTCAAAGGTGGATACCGAACCGTCGTCGTGGCTCAGCTGGGTGACGCGGCCGAGGATGTCGCGTTCGAAGGTCAGGGTCTGGCCGGCAGCGTTGGTGCGGCGTATGAGGCGGCCGAGCGGGTCGCGCTCGTAGGTCAGGATGCGGCCGTCGAAGTCGGTTTCGGATATGAGGTGTCCGGCCGCGTTGTAGGTGTAGTGCCATTCCAGGCCTTGGGTATTGGTGACCTTGGTCAGGCGCAGCTCGGTGTCGTGAGTGAAGTGGTATTCGCCGTCAGGGGTGTGGGAGGTGGCCGGCCGGTCGAAGTGGGTTTCTGTGTAGGTGCTGGTGCGGCCCATGCGGTCTGTATAGGTGAGGAGGTTGCCTTCGCCGTCCCAGGTCCATTCCTCCCTGGTGCCGTCGGGCAGCTCTCTCCAGGTGGGCTTTCCTTCTACCGTCCAGCCCTGGCGCAGGGTGTTGCCGAGGGCGTCGGTGGCGGAGGTGATGCGGCCGAAGGCGTCCCGTGTGTACGCGGCGGTCGCGCCGCTTGGGTTGGTGATCTGCTCGGGGAGGCCTGCTGAGTTCGTTGTGATCCGAGTGGTGTTGCCCAGGGCGTCACGCACCCTCGTTGGGTGGCCAAGGCTGTTGAACTCGTACTCGGTGCGTGCACCTGCCGGGTCGGTGGTGGCGAGGAGGTTGCCGCGGTCGTCGTAGGTGTAGTGGTGGCGCAGACCGCCGCGCTCAGTGACCTCGATGGGTAGGTGCATGTCGTTGTAGACGGCGGTGGTGCGCACTGCGTCGGGGCCGATGAGGCCGACCAGGTTGCCGCTGGTGTCAGGTTCGAAGTGCGTGGTGTGTCCGAGGGGGTCAGTCTGGGTGAGGAGGTGGTCCCAGCGGTTCCAGGTCTGGCGGACGGTGTTGCCCAGGGGGTCGGTTTCTGCGATGACTTGGCCGAGCGTGTTGAGGTGGAGGGTGGTGAGGGCTCCGGTGGAGTCGGTGTAGCGGGTGATCCGCTGTTCGGTGTCGTAGGTGAAGGTGGAGGACAGGTACCCGTCTGGGCCGATCGTCTGCACGGCCCGTCCGGCTGTGTCGTAGACATAGCGGAAGGTGGAGCCGTTCCGGTCTGTCCACGAGGTCATCCGGGAGTTGGGGTCGTAGGTGAAGGTAATCTGTCCCTTGGCGGCATCCGCACCCTGGCTGAGACTCTCCCTGCCTGCTTGGACGGTCCGGCCGAGGTTGACGCCGTCCTGGGTACCCAGGGCGTTGGAGCCGAGCTGGACGACCAGGTCCCCGGCCATCGAGCCGAGCGCCTCGTAGGCCGGGCCCATAGCGATGTTCACGACCTGAGAGGCGACTTCCTGACAGACCTCTTGGAAGATCTTCCTGACGATCGTCCGCGTAGCCTGGGTCGCGGCCAGGCCGCCGAGCGTGGACAGCCCCAGGGTGAACGGGGCTGCCGCGACCGTTGCTGCGATCTCCGCGGCCAGGATGCCGAACTGGACGATCGCTGCGAGCTTCGCGCCTTCGATGAGCATCGCGACACCGTCCAGCGCGGCGGCGGCCAGCCGGCCCGATTCGGCGAGGTTGGTCAGGTGAGTGTCCTTGACCTTGCCCCAGTGAGCGTTCAGGGCTTCGGTCGCCGCTCCTCCACCGCCTGCAGAGACCAGGCACTGCACTGCGTTGTGCGCCTCGGCCGCGCCGTCGTCGATGTCACCGGCGAATTCCCGCATGGCAACGGCCATCTCGCGGTAGTCGTCCTCATCAACGTTCGGCCATGAGACGCCGATGAGATCGAGCACCTCATCGGCCCACCCGGGCACCACCACACCCACGACGACACTCCCCGGCTAGGCGACCGCAAAGACATACCCCTGCCATCAGCTCATCACATTGCCGGGGCAGCCCTGTGAGTGAGATGCCACAACATGCGGTCACTGACTTGGAACTGACGGCTCATTGGCCGACTTGCCGTCGACCGACCCCGAGCAATTCGTGGTGGTGAGGCTTCTGCTTGGCTCGAATCACATGCCGCAGCATGGGGGGCTGTGGTGCACGTACGGGTCCGGGCGGTCCCTGCACATGCGTGGAAATGGGCGTCCTGCATGATGAGGACTGATGGTGCAGGCAATTGCGACTGCACTCATCCGCAGACGCCGCAGGGGGGACGGGGGGAATCCGCTGGCATGGATTGGCGAGGAGTACCAGGCGTACTGCCTGACCTTGGGCATGAGCACATCCGAAGAGAGTCGGGGACCCGGGTTACGGAGCGGGCTGTCCCCTGAGAGCCTTGACCGCAGGGCTCATCCGGCCGCGCCACAGGGCCCGTTGCTGTGCCGCTGTCGCCGACCGCAATGTGCCCCGCACCGCGCGCCAGGGCGTGGCGGAGATCTTGATCCAGTATCCGCCGGACCGGTATGGGCTGTCCTTGGCGTAGCAGTGGGCAAGGCGGTGCTCGAGGTGTCCTGCCTGGATGTCCTTCCCGCCGTGGGTGTGCCAGTGGCAGCACCATGTGCACCACACGTGGAGGTCGGTGCCGCGGTGGTGGGTGTTGAGGAAGCCCGACAGGTGGGGAGCGGAGTTCTTCCTCGAGGTGGGTTGCGGGTGCTCGGTGTCGGTGGCGGCGGCCCCACTGGGGGATTTGACAGGGCAGGCGTCTGGCGTGTGTTGGGGCACGGTGAGTTCAGGCGTCTGCCGCGGAAGGCTTGGATTCATCGGTTGGGGTCCTGTCCTGCTCGGGTTGGCTGTCTCGGGTATGGGGGTGTGCTCCTAGCCACCTGCCGAGTTGGGGGTCGCTGGTGGGGATGTGCCAGAGGGGGATGCCGGCGTCGATGGCCAGGCGGCAGAGATCGGCGGTAGCGCCGTGGGCGTGGGCGAGGTCTTCGTGGAAGACGATGACAAGGCGGGGTTCTTCGTCGTGGAGGATGCGCTGGTGGCGCTGGGGGCCGGTTTGCCAGGCCGGTGGCATGCGGCGGTGCCGGGGGGTTGGGTGGCAGCGGTGGCGCCACGCGGGCAGGGCATTGGTTTGGCACCAGCGGTGGGCGGCGCGTTCCGCGCCGGTGGCGGCTGTTTCGATGATGACGAGGTCGTCGGGGTGGTGGGCGGCGAGGCGGTCCAGGACGTTGGTGACGGTGTCGGGCCAGGGCCACTGGCGGCTGCCGCAGATCAGGACCCGGGAGGGCGGCGGGTTCATGTGCGGCGGGGGGAGGGGCTTGTGTCCGGCAGGCGGGGGTGGATGTGCCGGGTATGGGTGGCGGGGTTGAAGGGTTCCCATTCGGTGAGGGCGATATCCGCGGCGCCGGGGGTCGCGGCGTGGGCAGTACAGCGCTGGGCGCGCCAGCGGAGTTGCTCGGCGTAGGGCAGGTGGTCGAGGCCGTAGACGGCCATTACGTCGTCGGGGAAGAGCGGCGGCTGGGTGTGGGTGGTGGAGTGGACGGGGGTGAGGCTCCACTCCCCCGGGGTGGGCTGCTGGTGGTGGAGGGGGTGGGGGCAGCGGCTGCGGGTGCGGGTCTGGGCGACGCACTGGATGGTCTCGAGGGGGCCGGGGGCGAGGTAGCGGGTGTGGAGGAGTTGCACCACCGGTCGGCCTGGCGCCAGGTCAGCCGGCGGTGCTTGCGGGGGTTCGCGGCGCGGGGTGAAGGCTCCGGTGTCGATGAGGCGGCGTGTGGCGGCGGCCAGGTCACGGCGCAGCTCGCCCAGGAGCAGGCTGCGGTTGTCGGCGGGGCGGGCGGGGCAGAGGGCGAGGTGCGGGATGCGGCACCAGGGTGAGCCGTCGTGGTGGGGGTGGGCGATGCCGGATTGGACGTGCCACCGGTAGGGCTCGGGCACGGAGCCGGCGTCGCATTCGCTGGGGTGCAGGGAGACTGGGCGATCGTCGTTGCGGTAGTACCAGTCCACCGGGTTGCCGCAGTGGGTGCAGGGGCGTCGCTGGTCGGCGCGCAGCAGGCGGCTGGGGCTGGTGGGGGCGATGCGCAGGGCCCGGGTGGGGCGGCGTTTGAGGCTGCCGTCCCAGCGAATTTCCTCGGCCCAGGGGTTGTTCGTTGAGCGCATGCCGGGACGGTGGCAGAGCGGCGCGCCGCGAGCGGGTGTCGGTGCCGGATGTGTCACCTGAGGGGCGGCATGCGTGGCGACGGACGTTCGATCGACTGATCGTGCGTTCGGGGTCGATCACCGCTTTGGGCGGTCGGCTCTGCGCTCGAGAAGCGGTGCTGACCGGGTGTCAATCGCTCGGAGGGACGGGCGGAAGGTGGCCGTCACAAAGTGTGTCGACGAGCCGGCCGAGTGGGGCGCCCAGGGCGTGAGCGAGGGCGTGCCAGGTGGTGAGACTGCCGACGCTGCGGCCTTGCTCAAGTTCGATGAGGGTGCGTCGTGCCAGGCCAGAACGTTCGGCAAGCTGGTCGTAGGTCCATCCGCGTTCGGCCCGCAGTCGTGACAGTTCCAAGCGCAGCGCTTGGAGGTTGGGGTCGGGCGGGATGATCGTCACTCAGCTATCGCACGGTGCAGCCCCCTGCCCTGTCAGTGCAGACCTCTGCCCTATTTGTTCCAGCGACACGGCCGACGGAGAGTGCAGAGGTCTGCACTAAGGTGCGCGCCGCCGTCTCACTCCCCTCTCCTACGTCGTCCGGGAGGAGCCGGCGCTTGCAGAAGACGACAAGGAGGGGAAGGGCCGATGGGGTCGGGCACGACAGCAGGCTCGGTGCAGCGCGTCTGGACCATCGAAGTCCGGCCGCACCCTGATGGCACCAGCCTCTCCTGCACCCCCTGCGGCACGCTCTCCACCTTCCCAGGAGCGGACACAGCACGCAGAGCCGCACTCTCCCATCTGGCCCGGCACGCCCGCGTGCAGGTGTTGGCTCCTTACTTACGCACCTGCCAGTGCCGGGAACACGGCTGCCGCTGGCATGGACGCCACCGAGGATGCGACGGACCGATCCTGCTGCTTCTCACCCGAAGCCGCGGAGGACGCATCTGGCGCCTGGCCGACATCTGCGGCGCGTGCGCCATGACCACCGAGCACGGAGCCGTCGTACGTGAGCCCTCAACCGCCGATGGCCCTTCGGCCGTGGGCGGCGTCCAGGAACTGTGCGGCGCCCGTCGGCACAGCGAGTTGGTCGCCGACCGCAGCAACGCCCCACCGGTCGTTGCACCATCCGGCTCTGCGGCAAGCCCTCCCTCGGCACCGTGCGACCACGGCGCCGCAGATGACTGGTGGGAGGAGAACCTCGACGTATGGAACCAGGCATTCCACGAATGACCACCAAAGGCAGCACCGTTTCCCTCGCCGCTCCCCCGCCAGTGCCGGCTGGAAGCTCGCCCTGTACGCATCGGGCTACCTGAGCAGGCCAGCGACGGAAGACACAGCCGTCAAGAGAAGAGTCAGTGTGCCGCCGAAGGCGACTCCTCCCCGCTGGAGAGCCGAGGGGAGGGTGGCGCCGTCGAGTCGCGCGATGGTGCCCACGGCCATTCCGGCCAGGACGACGAAAAGAACGCTGACAGCAAGCACCAGCGCGATCAGCGTCACGTAAGTCAGTTCGAGGTTCATACATCCTCCCGATCACCTCCTCTATGGGGCCGTCATGAAATTCGCCGGTTTCGCGTTCGCCGGCGTTCGGCCGTACGAAGATGAACGCGGGACCTTTACAGGGGAGGGTCGTGGAGGACTCGGCACTGCAGCATGCGTCCGAAGCGCTGGCCGATCTGGCACTGCGGCTCCGGCGATTACGTACCGAGCGCAGGCTGAGCATGGCCGGGCTGGAGCGGCGAGCCGGGCTGGAGCGGCGAGCCGGGCTGGGACACACCACGGTCAGCCAGGCGCTCAACGGGCGTAGCCTGCCCAGCGAGGCCACCGTGACCGCGCTGGCCAAGGCCCTGGGAAGCGATCCTGGTGACCTGCTCGCACTCCGCGCATGCGCGCAGCAGGGCGTGAGCGAGCGGACCGACGCGGGGCCGAATGCCTCATTTGAGCGGCGCTATCGCGAGTATGTGGTTGGCCGGTACGGCCAGCTGACGATCGTAGGCCTGGACCTGAGCCGCCCTGAGCAGGGGTGCTGGCCGCTGGATGCCGCGTATTTGAGCCTGGAACTGTCCGAGCCCAGCGGCCCTGCTCCCAGCGATGAAGCCGCCTTCGGTTCCCCGGACGGTGCAGGTCCATCACTGCGGGTTGAGCGTGCCGAGCAGGCGCTGGCGCGCCGCAATCGAGTGGTGGTCCGTGGCCTGGCCGGGAGCGGGAAGACCACGCTGCTGCAGTGGCTGGCGGTCACCACGGCCCGGCAAGAACTTCCAGCCGGGCTGGACCATTTAATTGGGCGTGTTCCGTTCGTGCTGCCGCTGCGGACGCTGGTCCGTCGGGGCGCCCTGCCGGAGCCGGAGGAGTTTCTGTCCGCTGCCGCATGTCCGCTCGCAGGTGCACAGCCGGATGGCTGGGTGGAACAGGTCCTCGGGGCAGGGCGCGGGCTGGTGCTCATCGACGGGGTGGACGAGGTGCCTCTCCCCCAGCGGGAACGTACGCGGGAATGGGTGCGGGCCCTGTTGGCCGCCTATCCGAGTGGATCGTTCGTGGTGACCACGCGGCCTCTGCAGTACCGGAGGGGTGGCTGGCCACTGGCGGGTTCACCGAACTGTCGGTGCGACCGATGCAGGGGCGGGACGTTGAGGTGTTCATCTCCCGCTGGCATACCGCCGCCAGCCACCATGCCCGCAGCGAGATGGAACGTGCGCGGCTCGTCCAGCTGGAGGAGAGCCTCGCGGACGCTGTGCGGGGGCAGCGGGAGCTCGCCCAGCTGGCCACGACGCCGTTGATGTGTGCGCTGATGTGCGCACTGCACCGTGACCGGCGCGGGCACCTGCCGCAGGGGCGCATGGAACTGTATGAGGCAGCGCTGTCGATGCTGCTCGTGCGCCGGGATCTCGAACGCGACATCGAAGCCCCTGACGGAGTGCAGCTCACCGAGCACCAGAACATCCAGCTGCTGCAACGCCTGGCGTACTGGCTCATCCGCAACGGCCAAACCGAAATGGACCAGGACACTGCGTTCGCCCTGCTTGCGGAAGCTCAGCCGACCATGCCCTCGGTATCCGCCCAAGGAGACGCGCATCAGATCCTGGCCTACCTGATTGGCCGGAGCGGGCTTCTACGCCAGCCGACCGCCGACACCATCGACTTCGTCCGCACCTTCCAGGACTACCTCGGCGCCAAAGCCTGCGTCGAAGCCCGCGACTTCGGACTCCTCATCCGCCACGCCCACGACGACCAATGGGAAGACGTCCTCAGAATGGCCGTCGCCCACGCCCGCCCCACCGAACGCGCCACCATCCTCCGCCGCCTCCTCACCCGCGGCGACCGCACCGCAAGACACCGAACCCGACTGCACCTGCTGGCCACCGCCTGCCTGGAAAACGCCACCGAACTCGACCCGGACGTCCGACAGGAAGTCCAGAACCGAACCGCCGCGCTGCTCCCACCTCGCAGCTACCAGGAAGCGGAGGCCCTGGCGTCAGTCGGCTCCGTCATCCTGGATCTACTCCCAGGGCCTGACGATCTCGAAGATGACGAGGCCCAAGCAGTCGTCCGTACGGCTGGCCTCATCGGCGGAGCTGCCGCATTGCCGCTGCTTAAGAAATACCGCGACCACACCAGCTTCGGGGTGCACGGCGCGCTCATGTCGCATTGGGAGCGCTTCGATACCCGTGATTACGCGCGGGACGTCCTAGCCTACATTGAAGACGACCAGATCAGCCTGGTCGTGAGGTCCCTCCCTGAGTTGAGAGAGGTCAAGCACCTCAGGCTACAGAAACCGATCTGGTGCGGTGCCGATGTAACCGCGGAGGATATTACGGGGAACCTCTATACTGACCGCCTCGAATGGCTCACCCTAACCAGCATGCCGAGGATCAAGACTCTCGATTTTCTAGAGCAGCTGCCGCGTCTGCACAACCTCTCTTTAATAAGCTGTCCTGTGCACGACCTCACGCCGCTCACCGCTCTTCAAATAGCTGATCTCACACTGTGACAGGCTCCTGCGAGAACGGATTTCGGCGCGCTTCAACAGCTCACCCAGCTCACGAAGTTGAACCTCAACACGCCGTTGCCCTGGCCGGATCTAGCAGACATGGAAACACATGCGGGCCTCAAGCGACTTTGCCTCTTAACGGAGACAACTTCGCGGTCTTCCGTCAAGGGCATCAGCACATGGAAGAATCTGGAGCACGTCACCATCGACGCTCCCACCGTCCCAGAAGCTGACCGCGAGGAACTAGCAGAATTACCCTCCCTGAACAGCTTACAACTGCTATCACAGGACATTTCGCGTCTGGCACTGCATCCCATCCTGCCCAACGTGCAGCGACTGGCGATCAGTAGTCACCAGCCGGGAAATTCGCTACTTCCCCTCATTGAAGCGTTTCCTGGACTGCAGTACCTGGATCTCTTCTGTCTGACGCCAGCCCGCGTCGATATCGCACCCCTGGCAGACGTCCCCGGTCTCACGATCCACATCTCATACGCCGACCACCTGACAGGAGCCGAACTCTTCCCTCCCGGCCATCTCACCCGCACACCCCGCCCCCGCTGAGGTGGACGCCTTCGGGCGAGGCAAGCACGGGACACCACATCACCATTTTTATTATCACGAATGATACATATAGGGATGAATGGTCATCCGGGTTGAAGGACAGGTGTGTATCACATCATCCTTACCGCCATGTCTTTCGTGTCCCCCGCTCTCGATGTGTCCCACCTGCGCGACTATGCCTTCGACTGGGCGCTGGTAGACGTGGAGACCTCCGGGCTGGTAGCGCGCCGGGACCGTGTGCTGTCGGTCGCTGTGGTGACGCTCGGTCCGGACGGCAACCAGACCGGGGAGTTCTCGACGCTGCTTGACCCCGGCTGCGATCCCGGGCCGGTGCACGTCCACGGCCTGACGGCCGAACGGCTGCGGGGCGCGCCGACCTTCGACCAGGTCGCCGGACGGATCGGCGCGATGCTGCAGGACCGGGTGCTGGTCGCCCACAACGCCCAGTTCGATTACGACTTCCTCGCTCATGAGTTCGCTCGGGCGCGCATGTGGCTGCCGGTCGCCCAGCGGCTGTGCACGCTGGCGCTGAACCGGCGAGTGGATCCGCCGACCGAGGATCTGCGTCTGGGCACGCTGGCTGCTCACTACGGCGTCACGCAACTGATGGCGCACGACGCCCTGGATGACAGCCGCGTGCTGGCCGGGGTGCTGCGCGCCTCGTTGGGGGAGGCCGCTCGGCTCGATGTGCCGCTGCCCCTGGTGTCCTGTCCACCGCGGCAAGACCCGCAGTTCGTGCCGCAGCCGCCCAAGACCCCGTGCGGCTTCCGCAACCCGGGGCGGCTGGCGTCCGGCGGCCCCCTGGTTCAGGGCATGAAGATCGCCATCACCGGGCAGACCGCGACCTCCCGCGCGGAGTTGGTCGGGCGGTCCGTCGCCGCTGGTCTGAACCTGATGACTTCGGTCAGCCGGCACACCAGCGCCCTGGTCACCAACGACCCCGCGTCGGGGTCCGCGAAGGCGCGGCGCGCCCTCGCTGAGAACGTCCCGGTCATCGACGAGCACACCTTCCTGCGCCTGCTGGGCGACGTGCGCCCGGGAACGCAGCACGAGCAGACGACCACCGAGGCCGGCCGCACAGGTCATCGGTGTGAGGCGCCTGTGGTACCGAGCGAGCCCCACCCGGCACCTGCTGAGACGTCAGCGCCCACGCCTTCCGTAGCCCCTCCCCCACCAGCGCCCATCCCTGCGGCACGCGGACCGGAGGAGCTGGACACCCCCGTCCTTGAGACCGCACGTCCTGCAGCTGCGGAACCGGCCGCCCCGGTCAAGAAGCAGAAGGAGCAAGGGGAACGTGCAGGCAAGTCCCTGACCGGGCGCCGCGTGCTCGTCCTCGGCGGCACGCACCCCGACGCTGCGGCCACCCGAACCCGTATCGTCGAGCTCGGCGGAGCCGCCGCGATCAATCTCTCAGCAAGCGTCACCGACGTCGTCCTCCTCGACGGAGGCGAAGCCGACCGCCGCATGCGCCGGATCGCCTCACTCGCCATCCCCACCCACCACTCCGCCTGGCTCGACGCACCCACCACCGTGCCGCCCGCCGGCTGGGCCGGTCACGGGCAAGCCGCGCACGTGCTGCCGCGCGGCGGCGTCATCGACCTGCCCGGCCCACCCGCCAGGCAAGCATCGAGCGCTCATTGGACCGTCACAGCCACCTGGGCGCAGCAGACGGTCTGCGACATCGACGTCGTCGCCTTCGTGGTCGACGAGGACGAACAGGTCTCCTTCGATGAGGACTTCGTCTTCTACGGCGCACCGGAAAACCCGGGGGGCACTGTGCGGCTCCTGGGCGACGGGCCGAGCGAGCAGACCATCAGCATCCATCTCGCCACACTCCCGCCTTCGGCTCGCAAAGTCGTCGTCGCGGCAGCCATCGACGGCACACCCACGTTCGGCGACCTCGGCGCCATCCACATCACTGCGGCCCCCGGCAGCAGCTCAACGGCCCTTGCCCAGGCCACCCTCGACGCCGCGACCACCGAACGCACCATGCTCCTCGCCGAGATCTACCGCCGCGGCCCTTCCTGGCGCCTGCGCACCGTCGGCCAGGGCTACGACCACGGCCTCGACACCCTCGCCCGCAACTACGGAGTCAACATCGCCGACTGACCGAATGCGCGCACCGGGAAGGCCATGGGTTCCGCCGGAGCGACGCACCGATGACGGCAGCATTGATGCGGGCCGTGGCGGCACGGGCGGAAACCCCCTCCGGAACGGTCAGCCCTTCTCGGGTGCGCTTCCTGCCTGGCTCCGGATAGCCGAACCGTCGGGCGGTTAACCCACGGCATGACGCTGCATGCCCGCTCCAGCACCGCCTGGATGCGGGGGTCAGGCAGCACGCCGACTGGACGCTCGTCCTGCTGGCAGGCTGGGCAGGTGGAGCAGGTGGTGCAGGGGCGCACCGTGCTCGGCCCAGGAGCGCAGTCGGTCCCGGTCGACCCAGTAGATCTTGTGTCGGTCGCCCCACGCTTTGGCATCGCGGGTGAAGGATCCGTTGGTCGACGGCGATGTCGGCGCCGTGGACAGGGCAAGCGGTACCTTTCACCTGGTACATCACCTGAGAGCCCACCTTGCCTGCGACCTTGGTGTGTTTGGCCTGGACGACGATCCTGCCTCGCTGCCGGTCCTGGCCGATGACGTCGGCGCCCTGGTCTCCTGGCTGACCGACCTTCCGGGCCGACCAACCGTCGCGGATGAGCAAGTCCCGCAGCGCGACTTCGAACTCTTGATCGTCCATGGCGTCGAACTGCGTCAGCGTGATCCTCAGAGTGTCTCCGCCCGCGCTCGCCTTGCTTGTGCCGAGCGCAGCCCCCGCCATCCCGTGTAGATCAAGCCCCCGGCAGCAAGGAGGGCAAGCAGCGGCCACCCGCGGACCACGAGCTCCCGGACCGCGACGGCGGTCTTCGCCAGCAGCGTTACCGCGGAGAGGGCGACGACCCCGGCCGCGGCGTACTCCCCGCTGCCGCGGGGCTTGCGCAAGCGGAGCCGACGCCCGGCCATCAGCGGTCCGCCGGCGCAGAAACGGATGGGTTCGGCGAGGACGGCTGCGCCTCGGTTGCCTCACCGAACCCGATGAGCTGCCCCCATAACCAGACACCCGCGACGAGCGCGGCGATCGTCCAGCCGCTGGTCGATGGCTGTGCCGACGGTTCCGGCCTCCGTGCCCACGCCTGGGGGAGGGAGGAGGACGTGCTGGGCGGTGTGCTGGGCGCGGAAGCTCTCCCGTAGCGGCCGGGGGCCGGCGGAGAGTTCGCGGTCCAGGAAGCGGCGCAGCGGGGTGCGGGGGCTGTGCAGGCCGGTGGTCAGGCTCATGCCGTCCACCGCCTGAAAGGCGCGCTGTTGTGGTGAGGTGCTCGGTGATGCTCGGCGTGAATCGGGCCGGTCGGTACGTATTCCTGGTGGTTCGTCATGCCCGGGACGCTAAGTACGGGCTCGGACATCTTGTGGGACAAACGGATCAACACTTGTCACCCGGGACGGGCTGCAGTCACTCGCACGGCCTCATTCGAGGGGGTGCCGCGTTCGTAACCGCGCCGGTGGCATGGCGTCCCGCCTTCCCGAACACATGGAACACCTGTCGGCTACCTGGATCGTCCGCGTGAGAGCCAGTCGGCGTAGCGGGTGGGGGCGAGGTGGGCGTCCTTGTCTGTGAGGACGTCGCCCTTGACGACGGCGAACATGCCGGCGGTGGGGTCGGTGACAACGGTGCGGCTGTCAGACTTGTGGGCCAGGGTGACCCGGCCCAGCTCGTCCAGGGAGAAGACCTCGGGTCCGGCGATGTTGCGAATGCCCCCCAGCGGGGCGCCCGCAGCGACTTCCGCCACCGCGTCGGCCACGTCGTTGGAGGCGATCGGCTGGATCGGCGTGGCGGGCAGCCGGACGGTGTTGCTGTCGGCGGTCCAGGACAGGACCGCGTCCATGAATTCCATGAACTGCGTCGCGCGGACGATCGAGTAGGGGATCGGTCCGGCCGCGAGGATGTCCTCCTGGAGCGCCTTGGCCCGGTAGTAGTCCAGCTCAGGCACCTGGTCCACGCCGACGATCGAG